>DASYZW010000119.1:0-10063 GCA_035945915.1 Verrucomicrobiia bacterium
GATGCAGCCGTTGGAATGGTTTTCCTTGCAGAAAAACATCGGCTGGCCGTTGTCGTCAGCCACGAACTTGCCGGCCGCGAAGCATTGGCGATAGGCCAGCGCTCCCAGTTCGGCGTAGTCATCGCCGCCGGCCCGGCGCAAGTCACGGATCAATTCCCTGTCGAACTGTGGACAACGCGTTTGTAACGAGGCATAGTCTCGCGCGGCAGCCTGCAACAGATCGGAGGCCTGCCAGCCGTTGCGCCGCCAATACGGACGCAAGTTGTGTTTCATGTATTGGATGGAATAAAGGTCATCATAGGCGAGCATTAACCAGGAGGAGGCGGGTTTGGAGCCGACGGCGCCCAGATCCGAGGCGAAAGCAATCACCGAATCATTGCGATTATTGTTTTGAAGCGATGCCTCGTCGGACGGCGCAGGCAATGTGCCGTTATTGATGAAACTGGTGCGGACATTCTGTGCCGTATCGGCCGTCAGATTTGCCGTCTCGCTTCCCGGGAATGCGACGTAGAAATAGCCCCAATCGATGCGGACGTCATCGCCTTTTTGCGCCAGGACGGGTTGATCCACAGTGCCGACTTTCCAGGCCTTCACGCCGGCGGCATCGGCCTTCTGAAAGGTGACCGCCTGGTCCGGATTGTTGACGGCCAATTCGGAGCTGGCATCAAAATAAACGGAAACCTTGTGCTTTTGACCGTCTGTGGACTGAGCCTGCCAGGTCAAATAAGTGACCGGGCGGGACAACTGGTCGAGGTCGCCAGGCAAATCGCCATTCATGAACGTCAACGTCAATTGAATTCCGGCGCCTGCGAAGGTATAAATGGTCCGTGTCGGCCGGACTTCGAGGCTGGTTTGTTGAAGCGCCGCAACGCTAGCGGGCGTTGCGCCCATGACGCGATAGGTTTGGCCATCAATTCGAACGAGGCTGGTGAGATGTTGCGGTTTGCCGGTCCAGTGCATGGTGTCAACATCGGTTAAATGATCAGCACCCGACCAAACGCTGAAATAAGGGTCGCACGCGACGAGTGGAACCGCGGGAGGGCGCAAGGGTTCCGCATTCGTACTGGCGGCGAGAAAGAGAAGCGGGAGTGAAAGCAGGAATCCGAATTTTTTACAGGTTCGAAAAAGTGTCATTGCCATAAAATAAATAGAAAACGAATAAAATAGAAAACGCCCCAATTGTAAATGGACCCCCAACCTGCGTCCACAAGCGTTACTGTTCGAGAGGCCCTAATCCCGGCAACCACGGCACGGTCCAGGTATATTCCGGATGCGGATTGTCGTCATTGTTCCACTTAGCCCGCCATTCACCGTTATTTGGATTAATCGTTAAATTTCTCAGAGGGGTTTCGACGTGCCCATCGGCAAACACCATATCGGTATGGTAGGAATGACGATTGCAGGGTACCTGGGTATGGTTGGCGTCGGTATCCTGGCCGCCCGGGGTGGCTGCGGTGGGGTCCAGATTTGCATTATATTGAATACTGCCGGCCTGCGCATCCGAGCGCAAATCGCCGATGGCAATCATGTCCGAAGGATGCCGCACCATAGTTGGTGTCACCGGCCCTTTGGAGTTTGATCCGTTAACATCGCCTCCCAGACCCAACTGTTGCGGAGCCGAAAGGCTGACGCCCCAGTCGTTATAACCATAGGAAAAACGCGTGCCATTGTTGGCGGAACCGCCGGAGACAATGGCGTAGGGATCAACTTTTCCGTTGTCACCCTTGACAATCACGCCAGCCGGGCCGGCGAGCGTCAGATTCACATTGGTCTGCCAGGCGCTTTGGGCAAGGGCGGCAGGGCAAAAGAAAGCGTCACGGTTTTGAATGGCGCCCGCATTGAAGAGGCGGGTTGGCCAGACGTAGACACCTTTAATTGCATCGAGACATCCAGGATATTGGACATAGGTATCCGCATAGAGGGTGATCCCAATTCCGATCTGGCGTAAATTATTAATGCAAGAGGCCTGCAGAGCGCGTTTCTTTGCTTTGTCTAACACGGGCAGCAGAATCGCCGCGAGAATGGCGATAATGGCAATAACCACCAAAAGCTCAATCAGCGTGAATCCCGGCCGGCGTTTAGTAAGCCGGCTTAACGAATTGGTTTTTTGCGCAACGACGTTCATTTCGACTATTCCACCCGCCCGTGCATCTCGTGAGACGGCATATCACCAGGCCTGGCCCTTTTTATTCTCATGGTTTTGCCAAACAATACGTGTGAGGCGCGGCTTTGTCATGTGGCATAAAATGGCCACAGTCGGCTAAAATGGCATAAAACAGGTGGAATATTGAAAAATCAAAGCTGTCCCAATTCGTCGGCGCCCCATGACCGCTGTTCATGAAAAAATATGTTACCATTTTGTAACGTTCATCTCCGGGCCGATCAGATAAACTGGTAAAATCATGATAAGTATTCAACCTATACTGGCCATCAACGCCGCGACGTATGCAATCCAAAACGCGACAACCGAGGGCAAGATCACGGTATTGGTATTGCTGATTCTGTCGCTGTTCAGTTGGACAATCATCATCAGCAAAGTGCGCCAATTAATGATTGCGCGCACGGCCACAAAAAGATTCATGGCAGCCTATGCCGCCACGCGCGACCCGCTGGACATCCAGCGCAAGGGTGACGACAAGGCATTTGACGGCGCACCCGCGTATCAACTTTATGTTCGGGGCGCCGATGAACTGGCGTATCATCTGAAGAACAATCCGGTGGTGGTCAATGCGACGACTCCATTCAATGCCGATCCCAATGTGCCGCATACCAATACCGATTTTCTGGCCAAGGCGACGCGGGTCAAAATCAGCATGGCTTCCTTCGACGCAGTGAAAGTTATTTTGGAAGAATCCGCGGGAAGCGAAGCGATCGGATTGGAAAAAGGCATGATTGTTTTGTCCACCGCGGTGGCGGGCGGTCCGTTCATCGGGCTGTTGGGCACGGTCTGGGGCGTGATGTCCACATTTGCTGGCATCGCGGCGAGCCACGCCGCAACGCTCACGGCCATGGCGCCCGGTGTCGCGGCTGCGCTGGTGGCCACGGTGACCGGTCTCCTCGTCGCCATTCCAGCGATGTTCGGCTATAATTTCATGGTCACGACCATCCGGCACCTGACCCAGGAGCTGGACGGTTTCGCCAGCCGGTTTGCCAACCACATTGAACACGTTTATGTGGACCATCGCCCGCTCTCGGAAGAAATCCAGTCGGCCAATGAAGTGCTCGCCGCCCGGATTGTCGGGGCGTTGAAAGGTCCTGAAACTCCCGCGATGATCGCGCCATGAAAAAGTGTTCGCACTCGTCACATCATTCGTTGACCGAGTTAAATATCACGCCGCTGCTAGACCTTGCTTTCGTATTGCTGGTGATTTTCATCATCACCACCCTGCCGCCCGTTACGGATGCGCAGCTTAAGCTTCCGACCGCGGCCAAGCGCCTGAAGGACCAGCCGCCCAAGTCGAATTACATTTCGGTGCAGGCGGACGGCACGATGTATCTGAACAAGAAGAAATTCGCCAGCGCGGCGGACATGCTTGAGGAATTGGTCAACCTCCGCACGGCGGATCCGGACTTGAACCTGATCGTGCGCGGTGACAGCCACGCGCAGTACAAGGATATCCGGGCAGTTCTGGACGTCTGCCAGCAGGCCAACGTCCCGAAAGTCGACCTGGCGACTGATCCATTGGACAAGCCGGCAAATTAGGAGCACATGGTTCCGCAGTCAAAGCCGCGCCGTAAGCGAAATTCATCGAAGGTGAATTTGCTGATTTCGTTCACTTTCCATGCTGCGCTGGTGCTGGTGCTGTTTTACTTTGCCGCGCGTTCCGGATTCCTTGGCAATCAGTTGAAAAAAATCACCATCCAGATGGTGAAGGAACAGAAACCGCCCGAAAAACCGAAACCGCCGCCGCCGCCCAAAATCGAGCCGCCGAAAGAACCGCCCAAAGTTATGCAACCGCCCAAGATCGAGGAGGCCAAGGCAGCTGCGCCCGTGGCTGCGCCCGTCGTGGCGCCGCCGGCCCAGGTGCTTCCCTCGTTTGACTTTGACGGCGGCAAGACTGTCGCTACGTCCTCGGATCCGGTGGAACTGTACAAAGGCGCAATCCAATACGCGTTTCAATCGAGATGGAACCGTCCCGACAATATGGACGATGAAAAATATGTGGATGAAATCCAGGTGAACGTCGGGCGGGACGGGCAGATCAGCAACCCGCAATGGGAAAAAAGTTCGGGAAACCCAACGTGGGACGAATCCGTGCGAAAGGCCATCGAGGCCGTGACGAGCATGGACCGTCCGCCACCGACCAATTTTCCGCCCAAAGTCGTCATTCGATTTGACGTCGAGGAGCAAGCTGATTCGTTGTTACAATGAAAAAGACGTCCCGCAGCCATCATAGTTCGCTGAGCGAATTGAACATCACGCCGCTCCTGGATTTGGTCTTCGTGCTGCTGGTTATTTTCATCATCACGACGCCCCAGATGATGAACAACCTGGAGATGACTTTGCCGTCCGGCAATCCGCCGAAAAGCAAAGAAAAGCCGAAGGTTAACCGCATCACCGTGGATTCCAACGGGCAGACATTTTTGAATGACGAATTGGTGACGATGCCGCTCTTGCGGGAACGCCTCGAAGCCATCAAGGGCAATGACCCGGACCCGAGCGTCGTGGTCAAGGGCGCGGACACGGTGGACTATCAGCACATGATCAGCGTGCTGGACATTCTTCAGCAGTTGAACATTACGAAGGTAGGATTGGCGACGGAAGCGAACTGAAAGAAAGCAGCATTTTCGCGCAGGGCATTTTCTTTCGCCCGGGTATCGCCCGCCCGTTCTTCCCGAGCTAAAACAGGAGCGTTAAATCGATCTGGTAAATATCGTAATCCTTAATCGGGTTAATCTGGGGGATATCCATGCTGCTGCCGCCGGTGCCGAGGGCGTTGTTGATCCGCCAGGCGCGGCCGTAACGGAAGGTCCCGATGAAATTGCCGGTGAAGGCATAGGATGCGGCTACATAGATGCCTTGAAGATTTTCAAGCGCGTTGAAGAAATCGGTGTCCAGGATATTGGGATCCAGCGAATACTGTTCAATGTGCTGCCAGTAGGTCCTGACTTCCCAGGAATGGCGTGGCGCCATGGTGCCGAATACGAGGCCCTGCATGGGGCCGTAAACGAGATCATCGCTCCCGAGGCCAACACCAATCTGGTACGCTTTCACATCGCTGGTCTGGGGCGTAATTGTGTGAGGGATCGGAACGGGCGTGGATCCGGACTGCAATGTCTGAATTGCGTTATAGGCAGAAGCGGCGGCTTCCGCGCGTTCTTTGCCGTTCAGGTTGTAGGCGAAGTCGCCGAACAGCCGGGCTTCCAAATGCGGTTCGGGAAACCGATAATCAAATTCAAAAGGAATTTCAATGACCTTCAAATCATTCAAGCCAACCTGGTTCAACGGGTAATTGAGGCTTTCATAGCCGGGATAACTGCCGGAAGTTCCAAATCCGCTGTAGCCGAGGGCATTTCCGCCGCCGAGGAGGTAATAAGCCCCTTCGCCCACGTAGGGATCGCCATAGTAGGGCGACAGGGAGGGGTACGTGCTGGCTGTGCTTTGATGAAGCCCAACGTAATTATAGATCGTGGCCGCAATTTCCGATTTGAAATTGGGAGTGATCTGGTATTTAAGTCCGCCTTGCCAGGCAAACATGAAAATATTGTCGGTGAACTGTCCGATCCGTCCGTTGAATCCCAGATTGCCGGAGGCAATATTGGGATTGAGATCGTCATAGATAAACTGGCCGAAGTTTGCAAAAAATTGCGCCGGTCCGACGGGATACTTGAATCGTTCAGCAAAACCTTCGGGGTTGATGGCGCTGTTCCACACCATGGTGGAGGAGTACAGAGGGTTGGGCATTTTACCGAGGGTCACGTCCAACCAATCTTCAGGATGCCAGCCCAGGTAGACCTGTCCGATATCCACGCCCGCCTGGGATTTGCCGAACGGCCCATAATAATACGCGCTGCTGGAAGCGGTGGCGCTGCCGAAAGTCACAAACGGAGAACGCGCGTTGGGGCTGGTGTCCAGCCGGACCCCGAAATAAAACTGGTCAAATAAGTCGCCGCGCAATCCCAGGCGCACAGCATAACGAAAGCGCTGGAGATTGATTTCATTGCCAAGAGGATCCTTTGCGTCGCGATCTTCATAGCGCAGCCGGGCGTCGCCATAGATCTGCAGGTCCTTAAAAGCCGGGATGGAGCTCCAGGCGCCGGAGCGAGGCGATAGGTTTGCGGAAGCATTGGTCCTTTGGGACTCGGCTTCAGCCTCAACCTGCGCCGCTTCCTGCTGGGTAACGAATCCCTTTTTAATAAAAAGGTTCAGCAACGGATTATTGGAATCAGATGCGGCGGGCGCATTGGTGGAGTCCTGGCACGTCGCCCGCATGGCTGCGCCCATGGCAGTCATGAGAAAAACCTTCAACGCATGGGTCGTGATCCGCCTGGCCTTCTTTAAACGCATAAAGCCAACATGCTGGACATGGCTTGCAACGAATTAATGTCGCGTCTGTTACAAATCGGTGACACGCGTAAAGGGGGCGGAGGACGGTAGCTGTTGTTGCACGATATCGCGCGAGGCGCCGGAAGCCGGCCAGTTTCGTGTCCGGGTTCAAAAAGTCCACGTGACATTTTTGCAACAAGGACGGTTGGGACTGGTGAATTTTTGGGTGATATTTTGTAAAATCCTTGCAGTAAGCAGGTTGTGGAAAATTTTTGCGTGTCACAAATCAGGCAGATTGCGTCCTATAACATGAAGAGATTCATTGCGATTTTGCGATAAGATGGTTGGACTGAACCACGCGACCGTGGGGAGGTAAAGGCAATTAAACGGTTTAAGGCACGGTAAAACAGACACAATCACTATGAAAAATCTCTTCTATAAAGCCGCCCTGGCAGCCGCACTTGGCTATGCGGGTGCCACGACGGCAAACGCGCAGATCAATGCAAACGATTTGGTGCTGGGTTTCAGCAGCCAATACAGTGGCGTCAGCCAGGATTACCTGGTTGACCTCGGACCGGTCCCAACAACTCCAAATACAGCCCTGAATGTAAGTGGTTTCAATGGTGCCACCTTCGGCAGCATTTTCAACTCGGCGCTGTCAGCGGGCGCCGTCAATGTCGGCATTGTCGGTGGCAAGGACGCATCGAGCGGCGACGTTATCTTCTCGGAATTGGACAACGGCGCCGGCACATCCTCTACGGCTGGCTCCGGGATGCCGCCGGTTGACACGAAATCGGCCCTGCAAAACGGCGCTGCAATCCCAGTTGGCCTGACGTTGGGAGCCGTGAATCAGGCGGCGAACACTTCATTTTACTACATTGTTGCCCAAAATCCGATGACGGCGGGCACGTCGGGAACAAGCAGCTTCACCGGTTATGTTGACAATCCCCTCACAACGATGAACAGCAGCGGCGACGTCGTTTTGGACCTATGGAAAGACTCCTGGACCCTCGGCGGCGTTAGTTCCTGGACGTATGACGGCAATGTAACGATTGGCGTCAGCGGAGGCAGCCTGAGTGCGGTTTATGATGCGCAGGCGGTTCCCGAGCCGGCCACTTACGCCATCTGTGGCGGACTGGGCATGGTCATGCTCGGCCTGCGCCGGAAATTGGGTCGCAAAGCCTGATTAAGATAATTTCGAAACACTAACAACAACCAAAAACAAAAAATACAATGAAAATCAATAAACCAATTACATGCGCATTGCTCACGCTGGGCCTGGTGTCGGCTGCCGGGATTGCCAAGGCAGATTCCACCGTCCAGATTGGCGGAGTCACCTATAACGAGGTCTTTATGTGCGGTTCGACAGCGGCCCGCGGCAACATCTTTAATGCGGTCACAACGAGTCTGTTTGACGGCAATTCATATACGACGGTTCCGGCCACCGGCGTTTCCAGCAGCACCGGCGCCTTTGACATTTACGGAAAGATCGGCGGAGTGAACTATTGCTTGTGCTTTGACTGGACCGGATCTGAAGCAGGCCTGTGGGCGCTGCAACACCTGGCCAACGGCATTCCGAATCCGGTTGCCGGTTCAACTTTGAACGGCAACCCGGGTTATCCCAACGCAGTGATTCCCGGAACACCCAGCCCGAATGGTTTTGTCGACCCCACCGGCAACGGCAGCACGTTGCTTCCGGCGGAAAAGGCCGACCTCGCGATGTCTGACACGAGCCAGTCGGTTTCGCTGAGCCCGGTGTCCCTCGGCTATGCCGCGTTGCTGGACTACGGCTGCGTGGGCGCGGTGACGTTTGAATGGTGCAAAGGCAACAACACCAGCCCGGATAGCTCCTGGAACCACATGGTGAATATAACCGATCCCCAGGCGAATTACCTGATGAGCGGTCCCCAACACGCCTACTTCATTACCGGCAATCCCGGTGACGGTGACGATGTGTATTGCGTTGGCCGCAACAAAGCATCCGGCACGCACCAGAATACGTGTTTGGACACCCTTCATGGGACGACCGTCGCCGTTGACCAATACGTCGCCAATAGCTGCACTTATAACAGCAGCGGCCAATTGACACTAGGCAACACCAATTCACTCGTCAGCCAGGGCGGCATTGACGAAGTGTTCAACGACGGTTTCGATTCCGGATCGGGCGTCTCGGGAACGCTGGTCTGCGACGAAGCCGGGTACAATGACGGAAACACCAACGTGGTGATGGTCGGTTATCTCGGCATCGGCGATGCCAATAACGCCATCAAGTACGGGGCGGTAAAACTCTCGTTGAACGGGGTGTACGAAGACGATGCAGCCGTGGAAGACGGCAATTATTCCTTCTGGGGCCATGAGCACCTGTATGCGACTCCATCCGCGGACAGCACGGTCAAAGCACTGGCGACCGCGCTGGTCGGCAGCAACAATGGCGTGTTTGGCAGTGGATCAACCCTCGGCGGCGCTTTGGCAGCCGGCGGCCAGTTGGGCGGCGGCGGAGCCGGCACTGCGCAGAGCACGATCATCGCTCCCAAGTACATGGCGGCGGACAAGCCCAGCGGCGGTGACGCCGGCTATGCGGCCCCGCTCCAGTAATTCAGATTCTGGAATCGCTTGAATCACAGACCGGCGCGGATCAATTTCCGCGCCGGTTTTCGGCTTTGCAACCGCAACTATGAGGCGCTTGCTTTATACGAATATAAAATTAGAATTCACCCGAGCGGTTCGTGAAAACGACAATAACCACCTCCGTTGCTCTGAACGTTCTCCTGCTGGGAGCGGCGCTTTTACTTTGGCGGCATCCGTGGAGGACCGCGAGTTTACCGCCAGTCGCCCAGGCAATCGCGCCCCGCGCTAACGCCGAAGCGCCGGCCATCCAATCGGAGACAATGCCATTTCATTGGAACCAACTCTTATGCACCAATGGTTATCGTGCTTTTGTGGCGCATCTGCGAGCAGCGGGATGTCCGGAAGCGACGGTCGATGATATCGTGCGCGGCGACACCGGGCGGGCCTTTGCGACGATGCGCGCGCGGCTTGGTGTGAGTGCGACCGACCCCGGCCAGTGGTCGGAACAGTCGCAGATGCAAATGGTCGCTTATTTTCTCGGACAAAATCCGACCGGGGGTGAAAACAGTCAGTTTGTTGCCGCGCCGCTTTCGGTGGCGCCGGACAATGCGGACGCCGGCAATGTGCCGGCCGGAGACGCGTCGCTGGCGGCGTTTTTGGAAAATGCGGATTTGACAAATCCGGGAATGACGACGGAACAACAACAGGAAATTGCCGGCCTGCGCCAGGGTCTTCTGGCGCAAATCTCCGGCGCAGGCCAGGTTCAGAATCGCCAGGACAACTCATCAAGCCAAAGCGCCTCGGACACGCAATCGTCGCAATCGGACACACAAAATACACAGACGGCCCCAGACAGTTCCCAAACAACTGGCACTGGGCAAACTGACAAGCGCTCGCCGTGGCATCAGCCCTCGCCCGCATTGCTTCAGGCGGCGGAAGAGGAGAGTATAGTGGCAGGAGTGTTTGGAAGCGGGGCGGGAATGCAGTTCGAACAATATCAATCCGGGC
>DASYZW010000120.1:0-7384 GCA_035945915.1 Verrucomicrobiia bacterium
AGCTTATTGTGTTCGCGTGAATACGGAATTTTGCACTGCCGCCCATTGGCCCGATGCCTTTGACGAAAACGGGCTTCGGGGTTGGGTTGAACAGATGCGGTCCCGATTGTCCGGGCCTGTTTCACTGGGCCTGGTTTTCATGTCTCCCGATTTTTTTCCGTACGCAGCGCAGACATTGGAGATTCTCCGCGTCCATGGCCGCATTCCGCTGCTGATGGGCTGTTCCGGGGCGGGCTTGATTGTGAACGGCGAAGAAGTGGAGAGTTCATCGGGCATTGTTCTGGGCCTTTATTCCCTCCCCGGCGCCGAACTTAAAGGATTTCATTTCACCCCGAGCCAGATTGAAGAGGCGACGAGCGGGTCTTATTGGCGCACCTTGACGGGCATCGGATCTGCCCGAACCAACGGCTGGCTGGTTTTTCATGATCCCTTCCACATGGACGCGGACAACTGGATTCGCTGGTGGAACGATGCTTATGCGCCGGTGCCGACGTTTGGGGGGGCAGCCAGCGGGGTTTTTTCCGACCAGACCACACAGGTGTATTTGAATGGCGACGTATTCGAGGAGGGGATAGTCGCCATCTCGGTTGCGGGCGATGTCAAGTTATCGGGCGTGGTATCGCAGGGCTGCACGCCCATCGGCGAACCGTGGACGCTGACGCGAGTGGAACAAAATTTGATTCACCAAATTGCGAACCGCCCGGCTTATTCGGTACTGGCCGAGACGTTTCAGAAACTTCCGCCCGCGGACCAGCAAAAGGCCCGCGGCAATTTGCTCATTGGCCTGGCGGTGAACGAATACCTCGAGGATTTTCACCGGGGCGATTTTCTGGTGCGCCCGCTGATTGGCGGCGACCCGACATCAGGCATATTGGCCGTGGGCGCGTTGCCGCGCGCGGGCCAAACGATGCAATTCCAACGCCGCGACGCCGCTGCCGCCAGCGAGGACATGAACGAACTGCTCGCCCGGGCCAAAGAAGACGCCCATGGCCAGCCGATATATGGTGGCTGTCTATGCTGCTGTAATGGCCGCGGAAAGAATCTTTTCGGTGAACCCAACCATGATGCCAGCCTGATCCAGCAGGAACTCGGTCCGATCGGGGTATCCGGCTTTTTTTGCGCGGGCGAGATTGGGCCAGTCGGGAAGAAAAGCTTTCTACACGGATTTACAGCCGCGCTGGCCCTGTTCGTAAAGCGATAGGAATCGCCGTTGAGGATGCATGGGGCTGCGGCCCATCATGCAGGCATCGCTTCCGGGGAAACCGTTTCAGACGAGGGGACAGGAGCATCCAGCCGTGCCATGACTTCCTGGGCCAGTAATTCATACGCCGCAGAGCCGCTGCTATACTTATCGTAGTAGATGATCGGTTTGCCGTAACTCGGCGCTTCCGCAAGCTTGGTGGTTCGGGGAATGGTCGTTTCAAACACTTTGGCCCCGAGCAGGTTGCGCACTTCCCCAACCACTTCGTTGGAAAGCTTTGTGCGACCATCGAACATAGTCATGACAACGCCAAATATATCAAGCTGAGGATTCACCCCGGCGGCGCGTAATTGACCCAAAACCCGGGTCATCATTGAAATCCCTTCCAGCGCGTAATACTCGCACTGCAAAGGGACCAGCAGGCCGTTGCTGGCTGTGAATGCGTTCAACGTGAGAATGCCAAGCGACGGAGGACAATCAATCAGGACGATATCGAATCGGCCGCTGTCAATGACTGCCTGGAGCGAACGTGACACCGCTTGCAAATGATTTTCCGTGCGGGCCAGCTCCAGATCTGCCGCGCATAAATCCACTTCGCTGGGGATAATTTCGAGGCGCTCGAAACTGGTGGGTTTGATTTTATCCAGGAGATTGCCTTCACCGAGCAGGACGCGATAGGCGCTGGCGCCTTCGGTTTTTTCGAGCCCGACGCCGCTGGTGGCATTTGCCTGAGGATCCAAATCGAACAGCAGGACGCGCCGGCCGGCGGCGCTGAGACAGGCAGACAGGTTGATTGCGGTCGTGGTTTTTCCCACGCCCCCTTTCTGGTTGGCAACGGCTAAGATTCGCGCTGGCATTGCGATTGAATTGATTTTAATGCGGCTTTTTATCCGCGCAAAGCGGAATCAATCGCCTCCGCCGGAACGCGGATTCCGAATTCAACCTTGCCGATTTTTCGGGCCAGCACAAATCGGACCTCGCCGCCGGTTGTTTTTTTGTCCAGACGCATGGCATCAAAGAGTTTCCGGCGCCGAGACGGGTTTAATTGAATTCGAGTCGGCAAACCGGCCCGGCCGAATAAAGATTCAATCCGCCAAACCTCCCCGGGAGGCATGCCCATCAGCGATTCCGAGAGTCTCGCGGCGATGATTTGGCCGATGGAAATCGCCTCGCCATGCAAATATTTTCCGTATCCGAAGCTATTTTCAATTGCGTGGCCAAATGTGTGGCCAAAATTTAGAATCGCGCGCAGGCCGGACTCAGTTTCATCCTGGCTGACAACTTCGGCCTTAATTTCGCAGCAACGCGCAATAATAGACGCAAGCAACTTTTCATCCAGCTGCAATATTCGCTCCAGGCCATGCTCCAACGTAGCGAACAAGCGGGCGTCATAAATTATTCCGTATTTAATCACCTCGGCCAGGCCGGCGCGAAATTCCCGTTGAGGCAGTGTTTTCAGGGTGTCTGTGTCGCATAAGACCAGCCGCGGCTGATAAAACGCCCCCACGAGATTTTTCCCACACGGCAAATTGACGCCGGTTTTTCCACCCACGGAACTGTCCACCTGCGCAAGCAAGGTTGTCGGAACCTGAACAAACGGAATTCCACGCAGATAGGTGGCCGCGACAAATCCCGCCAAATCGCCCACAACGCCGCCGCCAAGCGCGACGATAAATGACTTTCTTTCGAGGCGGTGCGCGGCCAACTGATCGTAACAACTCGCAACGGTGCGCAAACTCTTTGCTGATTCACCCGCGGCTACCGTCAGCAGAAGCGGCGAAAATCCGGCCCGAACGAGCGAATCAAAAACGATTTTGGCATAATATTTACCTGCGTTTTTATCCGTAATGATTGCGCAACGATCGCCGGTTTTTAACCGGGCACATTCGGCGCCGATCCTTTGCAATAGCGAAGGACCAATTTTAATCGCATAACTGCGGCTGCCAAGTTCAACGGGAACGGAACGCACCGGCACAGGATGGAAACTTTCGAGGCCGCTGTCAAAATTTAGCCAACTTTTTAAACCATTCTTTTTGTCCCCGCGGCAGATGGCGATAATTTCATTGTGTGAGCAAAATAAAACAGGAGAAATGGCTCATCAACAGATGTGAATATCTTGTCGAAAATCGCTGAAACCGTTGTGGATAAAGGCGATTTGCATCGTCAGCGAGAAAGGACTTTTACCATTGGCATCGCCGTTGCTAAAGGCGGCGTACCGTCGTGCCACTCGTAATTTTACGGTCCGGCGCACAGGCACCAATAATTCAAAAAATATGAAGAAAATAGACGCGATTATAAAACCATTCAAACTGGAGGAAGTAAAGGACGCCCTAAGTGAAATCGGCATCGAAGGCATGACCGTAAGCGAGGTCAAAGGCTTCGGCCGTCAAAAGGGCCATACCGAAATTTACCGTGGCAGTGAATATACGGTGGATTTCCTGCCGAAGATCAAAATCGAACTGGTCGTCGCGGACAATCAGAAGGACGCCGCCGTTAGCGCGATCATCAAGGCAGCCAAAACCGGCAAGATCGGGGATGGGAAAGTTTTTGTTTCGGCCATCGAGGAAGCAGTCAGAATTCGCACCGAGGAGAAAGGCGAGTCGGCTGTTTAAACCCGTAAAGACAACCCCACAGACCTAAATAGAACCTTAATAAATAAGACCATGAAACGAATTCTTCTAACACTCGCCCTGATTGCAACTGCTTCGCTTGGCGCTTTGAACGCCGGCGCTCAGACCAATACGATGGCGTCCACTAATGCAGCGCCGGCGGCGGCGGCGGCAGCGACGACAAATGCGCCCCCCGCGGCATGGACGACCAACGCACCTACCACTGAGCAACGGCTGGAATCGGTGGAAGCCTATTTTCAAAATGCGGATCCCACCGCAACCTATAAGGACACCAACGGCAACTGGACCGTCAACTTTGCCCTTGGGCCTTCGATCATCAACACCAACCTCATCAATAGCCAGGGCAATTATGTTTCATACCCTGGAGCGGGCCATAACGCGTGGCTACTGACGAGCACAGCGCTGGTGTTGTTCATGACGCTACCGGGTTTGGCGCTCTTTTACGGCGGCCTTGTGCGCAAGAAGAATATTCTCTCTGTCTGCGCGCAATGTTTCCTCATTACCGGACTGACCACCATCCTCTGGATCATTTGCAGTTATGGAATGATCTTCGGCGGTGACGGCACGCCCAATGGGCCGCTTGGAATGACCCATGATTGGATCAAGGGAATCGTTGGGAATCCGGGCGTCTGCTGGATGTTTAAGAATGTCACATCCGCGCCGAATCCAGGGTATTCATATTGGGTCTCGGAAAACGTGTACTCCATGTTCCAATTGATGTTCGCCATCATTACCCCGGCGCTGATTGTTGGATCCATCGCGGAACGCATGAAGTTCTCGGCGATCTTCGTCTTCATGACCCTCTGGATTTTGCTCGTGTATAATACTCAAGGCCACATGGTCTGGGGCGTCAACGGCTACATGAACGGTTGCTGGAACGCGAATGCAGTGATTAAGGGCCTGGACTTCGCCGGCGGCACCGTCGTGCATATGTCATCAGGCTGGTCCGGACTGATCCTTTGCATCATCCTCGGGAAGCGCCTTGGCTTCGGCAAAGAAAACTTCACGCCACATAGCATCGTGCTGACCTTCATCGGCGCATCCATGCTCTGGGTGGGCTGGTACGGATTCAATTCCGGCAGCGCCGTGGCCGGTGACGTGATTGCCGCCAATGCCTTTACCACCACGACGATCGCAACGGCAGTCGGCTCGTTCGTCTGGCCAATGTGGGAATGGATTGTGCGAGGCAAACCCAGCGTGCTGGGTTTCTGCTCAGGCGCAGTGGCCGGCCTGGTGCTCATCACACCCGCTTGCGGTTACGTCCTGCCTTCAGGTTCGGTTTGGATCGGTATCGCAGCCGGTACCATTCCGTGGTTCATGTGCTACAAGGTCAAAGGCTGGCTCGGGATGGACGACGCGTTGGATGCCTGGAGCGTTCACGGCATCGGCGGTATGTGCGGCGCCATTATGACCGGTATGTTTGCCCGCCAGGAAGCGAATCCGAACCTGGCGACCAACCTGAGCAAATATGTGACCGATAGCATCTTCCAACCGCAATTGTGGGAGCAATTGAAGACCGTCTTCTTTTCGCTCATCCTCTTCATCGTCGGCACGATCGTTTGCGCATTGATCACCAAGTTCACGGTAGGCTTGCGCCCGACTGAGGAAGTCGAAATCCAGGGATTGGATGTGAACGAACACGGCGAGGAAGGTTACGTGATGTAACAAAAATAGTCTCGACGCCGCGCCGGATGTTGGCCAGAGTGTCACACCGGCGCGGCTTCCAGCTGCGTAACAATAACCAAAAACTGCACACATAAATATGGCAAATCCAAAAAGTGTTTTAGACATGGCAAAAAAGGCCGGTGCTAAAATGGTGGACATCAAATTCGTAGACACCTTCGGCACGTGGCAACATTTCAGCTTGCCCATCAGCGAGCTGACGGAAGACGTTTTTTCAGAAGGACTCGGATTCGACGGCTCATCCATCCGTGGATGGAAGTCAATCGAGGCTTCGGACATGCTCGCGATGCCCGACCCCGAGACGGCGTTTATTGATCCTTTTATGGCGGAACCGACGCTGTCGCTCACCTGCACCATTGCTGAAACGGGCACCATGGAACCGTACAGCCGCGACCCCCGCGGTATCGCCCAGAAGGCCGAGGCGTACCTGAAAAGCACCGGTATCGCTGACACGGCCGTGTTTGGCCCGGAAGCCGAGTTCTTCATCTTCGACAGTGTCCGATTTGATTCAAAACAAAACGGCACATTTTATGAAGTGGATTCTGAAGAAGCCGTGTGGAATGTCGGCAAAGGCGGCAATTGCTGCGAACCGAACCTCGGATACAAAATCCGCAACAAAGAGGGTTATTTCCCCGTTGCCCCGCTGGACACGCAACAGGACATCCGCACTGAAATGTGCCTGATTATGGAATCGCTTGGCGTCAAGATTGAACGCCAGCACCATGAAGTGGCCACGGCCGGCCAGGCGGAAATCGACTACCGCTTCAACACCCTCGTCACCGCGGCGGACTGGATGATGATTTATAAATACGTCATCAAAAACGTTGCCAAACGGCACGGCAAAACTGTGACGTTCATGCCCAAGCCGCTTTTCGGCGATAATGGTTCCGGCATGCATACCCACCAATCGCTTTGGAACAAAGGAAAGCCACTGTTTGCCGGGAAGGAATACGCCGGGCTTTCACAGATGGCGCTGCATTATGTCGGCGGCATTTTGAAGCACGCCAAGGCCCTGGCTGCCATTTGCAACCCCACCACGAACAGCTATAAGCGCCTGGTTCCGGGTTACGAAGCGCCGGTCAATCTTGCTTACAGCGCCCGCAACCGCAGCGCCGCCATCCGTATCCCCACGTACAGCGAGAATCCCAAGGCCAAGCGCATCGAATATCGCCCGCCTGATCCGGCCGCGAATCCATATCTCGCCTTTGCGGCATTGCTCATGGCCGGTTTGGACGGTATTACAAATAAAATCAAGCCGGGTGAGCCGATGGACAAAAACCTGTATGAATTACCGCCCGAGGAACATGCAAAGATTCCGCAAATGCCCGGAAGCCTTGATGAATCTTTGAATCACCTGGAGAAAGACCACGACTTTTTGCTGAAAGGCGACGTCTTTACCAGCGACTTCATTGAAATGTGGATCAGCCATAAGCGCAAGGAAGCTGACGCGGTTCGGCTGCGTCCGCATCCGCATGAATTCTTCCTGTACTACGACGTATAACCGAACGGCCAGGAGAAACCGGGGAACGGCGCGAATTCAAAATTCGCGCCGTTTTTTATTTCATTTGAAAATAAACTGACAGGCGGCCGAAACGGACGTAAAGATAACGGACCGGATCGCCGACGCGATTTCAGGCGTGGGCGCCTAATTGCAATCGCGAATCGGATTCCAAAATCTGCTTCAAGTTCGACCAGTTGGCCTGGTTCATATCATTGAATGCATTCAGATAGACAGCCACTGCTTCATGAGGATATTTTGCGAGCAGACTCTCGATCGCTCCTTTGAGTTTGGCATCGTCCATCGTCTGTGGCAGGTCATCGACCACACCTTCTTCATTTTTGATCTCCAGGAAAGTTAAAAAATCAATCA
>DASYZW010000121.1:0-7929 GCA_035945915.1 Verrucomicrobiia bacterium
CACGGTGGCGCCGTTGATGTCCATGATGCCGTTGCCCGAGACGCCGAAGCTGGAAGAGCGTCCGCTATTCCCTTCACCACCGATGCAAAGGCCATCTGCGTTCAGCGTTCCACCGACTGCATTGTAATAACCGAATGAGCCAGGAACATTGCCCAGGCAGAGATTATCAACGCCGCTGTTGGTATTTGCCCAAACGGTGCTGGCGCCGGTTTGATAGACCGCGCCCACGGAGTTGCTCGCATCGCCAACCAGCATGCTGAACGCCCAGAAATCTCCGGACCCGGAGATATTCAGGACACTATTACCGGCGGCGCCACCCACCGTGGTGACACTGTTGCTCGCGGCTACGATTTGTCCGGGCACATTCAACGTGCCGGCATTAATAACGGTCGGGCCAGTGTACGGATTATTGCCGGCCAGGGCGATCGCGCCAGTGCCGGATTTGGTGATTCCGCCCGCGCCATCCGCCACGGGCACGGTCAGTGTTTGCGGATTGGCCGAATTATTGACGAGTGCCCCGCTTCCGCTCATGGTCAGCGTGCTCGAATTGGCGCTGCTAATGTTAAATGACCCAGCGCCTGCGTCGAACAGGATGGAGCTGATCGTGTAGTTGGTGTCCATATTCGGCGAGAGCTGCGTGGTACCGGCGAACTCAAGGCTGTCCCCGATGTAGCCTGGGGCGAGCTTATTGGTCCAGTTCAACCCGGTGCTGAAGTTCGCGTTTCCACCGGCGCCATTCCAAACGTCATTGCCGGAGATGATTGTTAATGGAAGGCTGGTTGAACCGCTGTTGCTGGCACTGTCGGTAGCGGTGATGGTCACCGTATCAACTCCTGCCGCCGCGGCGGGAGGTACGGCAACTGTATTTGTATACAGGCTGCTGGTGTTCGACTCGACGAGCGAGACGACGGAACCACCCACTGACGAAAAGTCCGCTTTCACCGTCGAGATGCTGGCGCTGCCCGGCGTGACATTTGCAGTGACGAGCGCCGGCTGGTTCCGCAACAATGTTGCCGGTGTAACTGTCGCCGTGACCGTGGGCGTGGTAACGGACGCATTGTAGTGCAACGTCACCTGGGTGCCGCTGGTCACGATCGAGTAATGACCCGCGTTTGCCGGGGCGACGTCCCAGACCGGCGCGGCGGCAAAGCTGCCGGAAATCGAGCCTGCTGTTATCAACACGTAATCTGCCGTCGTATCCAGGCTGCTGGAAGTGCTTGGAGCGCTGAGATGGATGACGTTGCTATTGAGCGTCAAAGTGCCGCTGACGGAAACCTGGTCATTTTGACCATTGTAGGCCGTCGTCAAGGCGAAGGAGCCTGCCGCTCCGGAAGCCAGAGTGAGATTGTTTTTGAAGGTGTTCAGGCCGAGGTTGCCGCCTTGGCCGGCTGATATATATGAGCCTGCGCCTGCGGTGACATTGCCGTTCACATTGCCCAGTCCCGCTAAAACCTGGCCACTGGCCAAGGTATAACTGCTCAGCGCCGATACATCGAAGATGCATCCAGCCTGCGTGGCAATGTTCGTTGAATCCGAGATGGAACCGTTTCCTGCCAGCGCCAGGGTCGTGGCGCTGCCAAGATCATTGCTGACCACCGTCGAGCCCATGTACGTGCTCACTCCGGTAAGAACGACTTCGCCGCCACCGGCGTAGCTAATGACTGATAATCCGCCGCTGGCATTTGGAATTGGCGCTCCCGCGGTAACTGTCGCTTGCGTTGTGGCCCCGCCGCCGCTCAATACAAACGTAGGTGTCGCGGTATAGTTTTGGCCTGGGCAGGTGATCGTGATCCCGGTCACGACCCCCGTGGTCGGATCGATTTGGGCGATTGCCGTTGCGCCGGTACCGGTAGTGTCTCCGGTGCCGCGAACAATCGTTACGATCGGCGGCGCAATATATCCAGCGCCACCGGTGGAAACGGTCGCGCTGTAAATGCCATCGCCTACCGGAGCGAGCAACGGTTGCGCATTGGTGACAGTGCTGCCGTCATCGTCAATAATTGCGCCACCACTGTAGCTATACGCTCCGGACGCATTGATGAGGTTGGCCACCGGGGTGGCGAGTTGGGGAAGCGCCTGGAGGGTGCCGCCGTTGAAGTTGACGAAGCCGCCCGTTCCGCCGAAATTGCCGCCTACGACACTGCATTGCGCGAGACCATTGTACTCGAGATTCAGGATGCCGCTGGAGCCCAATCCAATCGGATCGCTCAGGCCGAGCGGAAGGGTAATTGAACCCCAATCGTTAATGACCGCCGTCTGTCCGGAACCCCAGTTGCAAATCAGCCCGCCACCGGCATAAGTCAGCGCGCCGCCGGCATAGACATTCAAAATCCCTGTTTGGACGCCGCCGGTATTGCGGGTCATCACAAACCAACCGGTGTCGTTCACGGTCGCGCCGTTTTGAATATCCAGAATACCATTGCCGCCGGCGCCGCCAAAATTCGCGCCGCTGCCGGCGTTGTCTTCACCACCCACGCAAACACCGCTCACTGTCAGGGTGCCGCCGACCGCGCCATAATAGCCGAAAGAACCTCCCACGTTTCCTATGGCGAGGTTATCATATCCGCTGTTTGCGCCTGCGTTCACGTTTGCGCCGTTCTGATAGACCGCCGCGACCGAATTGGCGGTATTGCCGAGCAACAAATAGAAGGGCGAAATGTTGGCCGAGCTCGAGATGTTTAGGACCGAGTTGGCCGCCGAGGCCCCCACGAAGATAGTATTTGTGCTGGCCAGGTTCGCTGACAGATTCAATGTGCCGGCGCCCACGGTGGTGTTTCCGGTATAGGTTTCATTCGCCGTCAAATTGACGGCGCCACTGCCGCCCTTTATCAAACCGTTGACGCCCGCAATGACCATCCCCAATGTCTCGGCGTTGGGAGAATTATTGGTGATGCCACCGGTCAATGTGAGCACGCTGCTATTGCCGCTAGTGATATTGAAAGCGCCCGCGTTGAGGTCAAACAGCAGCGCGGTTATGCTGTAATTGTTGTCCATGTTGGGGGATAACTGCGTCGCGCCCGCGAATTCAACGCTGTCGCCGACATAGCCCGGCGCGAGTGTGTTGGTCCAATTCAGCCCCGTGCTCCAATTTGCATCTCCACCGGCGCCGTTCCAAACGTCGTTGCCGACGATGATGTTGAGAGGAATATTTACGATCGCGTTTAAGGAAGCAGTGTCGGTAATCGTCGCGATCAAAGTGACACTACCGGCGGCGGTACCCGGCGCAACGGCGACGGAATTTGTCCAAACATTCCCGCCGGAACTCACGAGGGCCAGGCTGCTGGACCCGCCGATGGGACTGGCATTAACAACAACGCTGTTCACCGTGCCGCCAGTTCCATTTGTGGCCGTGACCGTGATCAGGACGTTTTGGTTACGCAAGGCCGGGTTCGGCGTCGCCAGGCCGCCGCCAGTGGGGGCGGTGTTGGCTGAATAATGAAGTTTAAGGGTATTGCCGCTGACAACGATGGAGAAATTACCCGCGTTGGCCGGGGCCACATCCCAGGACGGGGCGCTGGCGAAGGTGCCCGAGATCGGGTTGGCCGACGTGAGCAACGTGTAATCAGCAGCCTGCAAACTGACGGATGTGCTTGGGGCGCTCAAGTGGACGATGTTGTTATTGGCTGTGAGCGTTCCGGCCACCGTGATCAGGTCGTTCGGACCGGCGGTGGAGGTGCCAACTGAAAAATGCGCCAAGGCGCCGGCACTTAAGGTCACATTGTTGTTGAACGTGTTGGTCCCGTAGGGAGTGCCGTTATCCGCGAACAGTTCCGAGCCCGAGCCAAAGGTCACGGAGCCGTTGACCGTGCCCGAGCCGAGCAAACTCTGTCCCGAAGCAAGCGTTGCCGAGCCAAGAGCTGATACGTCAAGTGTCGCTCCGACATTTACGATAATACTGGTGGAACTGAGAAAACTTCCCGTGAGGATCAATTTGCCGCTTCCAACCGTGGTATTGCCAAGATATGTATTTAAGCCGGAGTCCGTCAGTGTGCCACTGCCGGTTTTGGTGATGCCGCCGTTTCCACTGATGTTTCCTGAATACGTCGTGCTCGTATTATTATTACCGACCGTCAGCGCGATGGGATCTGTCTGTTTGGCATACGTATTTTCGTTAAAGCCGTTAAGGATAATATTGCCGCTGCCGGTGATTGCTCCCACGGTGGCGGAACCCATGCCGGTGTTAAAGATGAGAGGTGTTCCGGAAAAGCGCTGACCACCAGTGTTATTGCTCAAACTAAGAGTCGCATACTGAAGCGCCGCGCTTGCATTGATTGCCAGATAGCTTCCGGCGCCGGTGCCAGTTGTATATGGAATAATTGTGATTGTTCCTGAGTAAGTATTCGCATTGTTAGTAAATTCAACGATAGAACTGTTGTAGAAATTTCCGCCGCCATTACCATATCGGTCGTTATCACCGGCCATTACGGCCTGTTCGAGATAGATTGGTCCAGATCCGCTGACGACACCGTCGATTAAGAGACCTTTATTGCCGGTAGTGCCGTTCGCTCCGCCGTCGTAGGTTGAACCGAAAATCGCGCCTGATTGGACGTTGATGGGGCCAGTCAGATGTTGATGTCCGTCGTCGGCGAGGGCGGCGCCGCCAAGCATGATCAGGCTATTGGTAATGTCATAATCAAGGTTTGCATTTGCGGTGCCGTAACCAAATTCCAGAATGGCTCCCTTGTTAACTGTGACCGGTCCGGTGCCCAAAGTTGCGGGCTCGAGCGCCTGGCTTGTGTCCGCGCCGCCGCCAATCAAGATGCCGTTGTTGATGAAAGTTCCGCCGCTATAGCTATTGTAATTTTGCAGAATTACGCAACCGGGACCGTCCTTGATGAGCTTTCCGGGTGTTGCCCCGTTATCTTTGATGATGGGCCAAATTCGCCAATTTCCGCCGTCGGAACCGTTGTTTTGTGTGTCACCGTTGGGAACATGAACGAATAATTCTCCGCTCGCCAGCCCCGATTCGATCGAAGCGGTCCCAATATCAAATGCGCTTTGGTCAATGAGCCATCGGCTGATGCCGCGCATGATGAGACCGCCGCTTCCGAGTGTCAGTGTCATTCCCTCATTCACGATGAAATCGCCCTGTTGGACGAGTGAATTGATGGTTGTGCTATTGGTGACAGTGGTAATGTTATTGGCTCCATTCAGGGCGCCGGAAACCCAATTTTGAGCGGAGACGCCGGTCAGGTTCGGACTCGTGCTGGCTGACGCCGACTGAACTGTATAATTCGTGCAAATCATGATCACGTTATTGCTCGCCGTCACGAAGTCACCCGTGGTCGTCGAAGGAGAAGAATTTCCGATCGTAGCCCAGCCGCCGAGAATGCCGCCTGTGCCGTTGACCAGATTCGGGGTGTTGATTCCGGCGGATGAAAAATCCACGGTAGCGCCAACGTCGCGAGTTAAAGTACTATTTACGGTCAACGTTCCACCAGATCCCACCTGCCACGCTTCCTGAACTACCGGCAAGACCAGCGCCGTGCCGATGGTTGTCGTGCCGCTGGTCAAACTGCTCGCATTGATTCCGCCTGCGCCCAACGTTAGTGTCCCGGATCCTCCCAGGGTGTATCCTGTGGTGGTAAAGTCCAGGTTTGAGGCGCTCAGTGTGCCATTGACTGTGACCGTGCCGGGGGACCCTCCAAAAATTGCTGTGTTGGCGCCCAGCGCCGAATTGTCCAGCCAGTTCACATCGCCAGATCCATTGTACCAATCGGCGGAGGTATTCAGGTCCCACGTCCCGGCGCCACCCGAGCCTCCACTTGTTCCCGGGTCCCATGTGAGAACTTGTTGAGCGGTTGCGGTCATAGCAATAGCTGAGCCGCATACTATTAGGGGAATAACTGTCTTTAGTTTCATAGCGATAGTGGATCTGGTTTTTTGAGCGATACAGTTAGGCGATTCTGCAGCTTATCGTATTTTTATATTATGCTACAACGCCATTTTGCGTTAAAAAAACGCCATTTTGCGAACCTGTTTACCGGGTCTTTCTATGCGTTCTCACGGCGCGGCGCCCGCTTGAAACCGTTAAGCTCATGGCCATTCACAATTTGCTTCCGTATATGGATTTGGCGCGCCTTATCCGTGACCCTGAACGTAGCTTCAAATTGGTCCAATGCCGAGACGGGCAGGGCATTTGCCTGCACTAATCGGATGGTTGTCTTTTGAAAAAACTCAATTTCGTCAGCCGGTAAATGAATGATTAAATCGGAAATTTGACCGAGGCTCGCGGCGCGAATAAATATCTTAAAATAGAGAATAGAATATGCCTGATCAGGCAATCCGTCGCGGGATTCAGCGAGATCCTTCCGCAAAAGATCGCACTGGCGGTCCAGAGCCCGAATAATCGCCTGAGGCGGTAACTTCGAAATCTTCTGAGCAAACGTCTTAAGCGCGGCGCGTGCCATAGGGTCATTTAGCTTCCGATAAGGAGGATTTTGTATTCAATGGGTTGTGAATTTCCACAATTCTGGCGAATGAGATAAATTCCAAGTTGCGCCAGCTAATTCTATATTAAGTTAAAAAATGAAATCAGGGCCGCCCGACGGGCCAAAAAATCTCGGAAAATTTAATCCGGGTTTTGGTGGCGCCATTAATCTCCATTGACGCCATTCCACATGGCCATCCTCATACAGTTCATTGCCTCCAGCCGGAGTGTTGCCAACTAGATGGCTTGTTCGTTGAGTTGGATTACCGGGCAGCCCTGCGAAGTAACCCAGCGATACGTTGGCGTAACTTTTATGAGTCGGATCATACAGGACGACATCCGTAACCAGCTCAGTGCTGGCTGGAATTTGCCCGCCCGGAACCAGGATAGAGTTGGTCCTCCAATAGGGTGTTTCGGGGAAGGCTCCGGCCGTCCCGCCGCCCTGTCCCGGAAGAAGATAGACGTAGTCCAGAATGCGAAACGGTCCAAAGCCGTATTGGAAAAAGTTCCAGGTCTGATCGCTATTAAATGCCGGAAAATCCGGATCATAGAAAATATTCCGCGAGCATCCGTCCGCAATCATCGTGCTCGTCAGATTTGTCGAAATATCCCATGGCCAGCTGCCTGGGCCATAAGTGCCATTGCCGAAGAATTGCGGCTGCCTTAAGTCTGGAAATAAATTGTTGTTATCGCCGGTATAGATGACAAAAGCGGCGCCCTGTTGATGAAGATTACTCATACAGGCTGCGCGATATCCCTTTTCGCGCGCGGCATTCAAGACGGGGAGCAGTATCGCGGCGAGAATCGCGATGATCGCTATCACGACGAGCAATTCGATCAGGGTAAATCCGACACGGAAATTAGAACATCTAAAGTCTTTCTGTTTCATGGCGCGTCAAGTTACGGCGATCGTAATACAGTGCGTGAGTTTCAAACGATTCTAGCACAGATACAGAAAGCTAAACAACGCCCTTTTGCGCATATTTCTCGCCAAATTGCGTAGTTGTAACCGTGATGGAGTTTTTAGTTCTACTGCGACAAAAGCAGCGAACAGCCATGTGCGGGTAATGTCGTGAGGTAAACATTTCGCCGCCCAAGGTTCTGCCGGGCCCACAAATCGCGCACACGCGGAGTGCGCCCAAAACCGGGATTGCGCAACGAATAGTTGATCGTCAATGGATTTTCTGTCCGGTTGAAAATGCCAATTGCAAGCTCGCCGGATTCGAGCTTCTTTGTCCAGAGTCCGCGCCTGATGGAGTTAGTTCGCGAAATTGTCCCTGCTGGCCAAGGGCATCCTGATCCACCGCCAGAACTTCAGGATTTGAAAGTAATCCTTTGGGCCGAGAAATTCAGGAATTGACGATGGCGTCCCAGCGGCAACGATTTGTCGTTCGCGTTCCGTCAAATTTATATCCGGCGAAATTACGGACCAATCCGCGGCGGGAGTACAGGACAACGTCGCGGCCAAACTAATTGCCAGAATGAGTTGTCTTGCAATC
>DASYZW010000122.1:0-2783 GCA_035945915.1 Verrucomicrobiia bacterium
ATAACTTTTCCGACCTGGTTAGCAAGTTTTCCGCGCCAACGACCAATTCAGCGCCCGAAAAACCCTCTAAACCGCTATTCGTCTGCGTCAAACATCTGACCATAACGGACGCGAAATTGAGCCTTGCGGATTATACGATTCGCACACCCTTCAAACGCGTCGTCGGTCCGGTGTACGTGGCGTTGAGCAACGTTTGCACGGTGCCGGACTCCGGCGGTTCGGGCGCCGTTTTCGGCAAAACCGACGCCGGCGAGTACTTCGCCTGGCGCGGGGACTTTTGCCTCGCCCCGCTTCGTTCCAGCGGGAATTCAGTCGTTTATGATGTCACCATGAGCAATTTCAAGCCGCTCTACGAGGACATCGCGAACTTTGACATTCGCAGCGGCCAGTCCGGTTTTTGCGCCAATTACCGGTTTGAATGGAGCCCGTCGAATCACGTCGCGGCCGTCAGCGACGCCGCGTTCGGCTTGTCCCATTTTCGATTGGGCCAGGCAAACAGCACGAATGATATCATTGATTTGACCCATTTTGCCGAGACCGGCGTCAGCGGGGACCTCCAATCTCATCACGGCGAAATCGGACTTATCAGCATTTCCGAAGCGAACTTATTTTTGCAACGCGGCAAAAACAAAGCCATCAATGTTGTCGAAATTGCCAAACCCAAGGTCAGCAAACCCGTCGCGCCGGGCGGCATCCTGGTTTTCTTGAATACCATAACGAACGCCGTTGCAACGCTTATCAGCACCACGAACAATTGGACAGGGCTCATCCACGAAGTCAACCTCACCAATTGCGGCGCGCACCTGCTCGACCTTGCGAATGCTCGGCCCGCCACGCTGGACCTGGACCGCGTCAATGTGGATGTGAAAAATGTTTCGAATTATCCCGACACAAATGTCACCGCCAGCGTGTTGCTCGACTGGAACCGGAACGGCAGGATCGATGTCGGTGTCAAGGCCCGCATTTCACCGCCCACCGTTGACCTGCATCTCGCGATGGACCAACTCGACCTCAGCACGCTCGCCCCGTATATCGAATCGCAGTTCAACCTGCTCGTCCCCACTGCGGACGTCGGAATGAACGGCGAACTCCGCTTGCATACACCGCGCCACAAACTCCCCGAAGTGAGATTTCTTGGCGATACGTGGATGGATCATTTTCGGACCGTGGACAGAATCAAGGGCGAAGATCTGTTAAAATGGGATGAAGTGCGGATCTCCGGGATCGACGCAAATCTCAATCCGCCATCGGCTTCAATTCGCGAAATTTCCGCGGACAATGTTTCCGCGCACGTCATTATCGAGACGAACGGCATCATCAATTTGATTGCAGCCCTGCATCCGCCCGGAACCAATACGGTTTCCCAAACGAACACAACCGCCGTTGCGAATACTTCCGCGCTCGCAACCAATGCGATTCCTCCGGTTTCCATCGCCACGATCGCGATTACCAACGCGGAGTTCAGCTTGACTGACCGTTCCGTGGACCCGCATGTCCATCTCGACATCCAAAACGCGGGCGGCGCCATAAAGGATATTTCTTCAAGCGAGCTTCAACATGGCGATTTAAACCTGCGCGCGCTCGTGGACGGCGTCAGCCCGGCGGATATCACCGGGCAGATCAACCCATTTAGTGGCACGCTTACGAACCGGGTGGACATCTTCATGACCAACATGGACCTGTTGCCGACCAGCCCCTACTCCGGAAAATTCGCGGGTTATCGCATCGCCCGGGGCGATTTGAGCGTTGATCTCCAGTACACCATCGTGGGCAAAAAATTAAAATCCGAGAACATCATTACGATCAACCAGTTCACCTTCGGCGACAAAGTGGAAAGCCCGGTGGCAACCAGGCTTCCTGTGCGCCTGGCAATTGCGATTTTGAAAGACCGGCAGGGAAAGATCGTGCTGGATGTGCCAATCGAAGGCAGCCTGGCCGATCCGAAGTTCCGGATCGGAAAAGTCGTCGAACGCGCCATTGTAAATATTCTTACAAAAGTAGCGACTTCACCGTTCTCGCTCATCGGCGCCGCCTTTGGCGGAAGCGGCGGGTCAGAGTTAAGTTACGAAGATTTTCCAGCGGGCGCCGCGGAATTGACGGATGCGAGTAAAAAGAAGTTGGACGTGCTGGCGAAGGCGCTCTACAACCGGCCGGGCCTGCAGCTCCAGATTTCGGGAAGCGTCGACGCGGCGGCGGATCGCGACGGCTTGCAACGAATCGCCTTCGAAAAAGAACTCCGCGCGCGCGAATGGCGTTCCCTGCGAAAATCTCAAAGACAAATGACCACGCCTGATCAGGTGACCTTGACAGCCGCAGACAGGGCCCGTTTGGTAACCAAACTGTATGATGAAGCTCTCGCCGACGGACGGATTACGCCGGCCGTCATTGCCGCAAACACAAATCTCGCCGCGATCGCATCGCAAATACAATCGCCCAAGCCCCGGCTAAAGAAGCAGGCGGAGCTTATGGAGAAAACTGCCGGTGCCGCGGCTGCATCAACCGCGCCGTCTCCTTCAACGTCGCGGCAACAGTTGGCCCCGATCGCTGATCCTAAAGAAGCAATGTTGACGGCCCTAATTCCGGTCCCGGAGACGGACTTGGAAACGCTTGCGCTAAATCGGGCAAAGGCTGTTCGAAGCTATCTCCTGGACAGTGGACAGGTTGACGGAAGCCGCCTTTTTCTTGCCCAGAACCCCGGGGGAACATTGCGCCAGGACGGCAGCCGCGTTTACCTGCAATTGGAATAGGGATTGGACCTATTCTTCGTTCATGGCCAAAATCTC
>DASYZW010000123.1:0-2737 GCA_035945915.1 Verrucomicrobiia bacterium
CTCTTTCATAAATCCGCAATACGGCCCGCAACAAAAAGCCGGCGTCGTCTTTGAAAGCGCTCTCGCCGGGTTTTTTATTTTTCCGGTCCCGAATGAGCCACGCCGCGAGCGACGGCGTCAGCGTCATCGCCAGAATCAGGGACACCAGCAGCGCCACAACCATCGTCAATCCGAGCGCGCGAAAAAAAACGCCCGGCATGCCGTCCAGAAAGGCCAGTGGCAGAAATACCACCACCGGCGTCAGCGTCGAACCGATGAGGGCGGTTAAGATTTCACCCATGGCTTCGTGAATGCCTTCCAAACGCGGTCGTCCGGCGCCGATACGATGGCACATCGCTTCGACAACGACTATCGCATTGTCAATAATCAATCCGATGGACGCCGCAATCCCGCCCAGCGTCATCATGTCGAAACTCATCCCGAGGGTTTTCAAAATCACGATCGTAATGAGGACCGAAATCGGGATCGTGACAATGGCCGTCCAGACGCTGCCCCAATTTTTCAGGAAGAAAAACAAGATGAACACCGACAAAACCAGGCCGAAAATGATGGCGTCCCAAACGCTCCCGACCGAATCCCGGACGAATTGGGACTGGTCATAGAAGAATTCCAGGCGTATGTCCGGCGGCAATTCCGCGCGCAACGACGCCATTTGCTTTTTCAGCTCAGCGGCGATGTCTAAAATGCTGGCGTTCGGCTGGCTTTCAATATTGAACAATATAGCCTGGCGGCCCTGGGCGGTGATGCTCATGAACGCCGGCTCCGGGCCGCGCTCAACCCTCGCCACATCTTTGATCTGCACCGGATGATTTCCGCGCACGGCGACGACGACGTTGCCGATGTCGTCAGCCGAATGCGCCCGGCCATCCACCGTCGTGAGATAAAGATGATAGTTTTCAACGACCAGGCCGGCCGAGGCGATCAGATTATTTTGGGTCAGCGCGTCGCTGATGTCCGACAGACCCAAATGCGCTGCCTGCAATTTCACGGGGTCGACCAGCACGTGAAATTCCGGCGTTCGCCCGCCGAGAATCTCGACGCCGGCCACTCCGGGAATTTGCAGAAAAAGCGGCTTGACGGTGTACGTGGCGATATTCCACAAGTCCATCTGGTTGCGTGTCGCGCTCGTGAGGCTGATGCCGATGATGGGATAGCTTAATGAAAAGGCCACCCGGGAAACGTCCGTGGAGGCCGTCGCCGGCAAATCGCCGCGGATTTCCGAAAGCCGGCCCATCACATAGACTTCCGACCGCTGCATGTCCGTGCCCCAATTGAAAATCACATTGATGACCGACGCGCCGCGCATCGTCGACGATTGAACTGACGTCACGCCGGGAATGCTTTTCATCGCTTCCTCGATCGGGCGCGTGACCGTGGCCATCATTTCGTTGGCGGGCATGATGCCGTTGTTCACCATGACGACGACGCGGGGAAAATTTGTTTGCGGGAAAACGGACGACGGTATGCGCATCGCCGAGAAAACTCCAGCCAGGCAAAACACCACGGCGATAAATGTGATGGAAATCGCGTGGCGCGTGGCGAAATGGCCGAAACGTGAAGTAGTGCCTGGATTCATTGAACGCCCTGTTTCATCGATTTGTTAAGGCTGTGGATTGGACGCGTCCGTTTCACTGGACCCGTTTACAATTTTTATCCGCGTGTTGTCGGGCAAGCCATATGCGCCGACCGTGACCACCGGGTCGCCGGCTTTTAATCCGGATGTTCTAAGCTCAACCCAATTGTCCTCGCGCAATCCGATTTCCACATTTGTTTTCGCCGCCTGGCCGTCATTTATCAGCCAAATGGCGCTCTCACCGCTCTCATCGGTGACCACACTTTCGGCGGGCGCGGCAAGACAATTGGTTCGGGTATCCGTCACAAGTCTGAATTGAACAAACTGGCCCGGACGCAATCCGCTATGCGGCGGCAGCAGGGCCCACGCCGGAACCGTTCCATCCGCCGGGTCCACGGCGGAACCAACAAAAGACAATAGCGCCGTAACGGGCGGATCCGAGGCGATTTGCGTTTCCTCGCCCTCGCGCAATTGTCCGGCCTGTGCCGACGGAATTTTCACGCTCAACGCCAGCCGATCCAAATCAATGACCTCGGCGACAGTTGTCGTCGGATCCACAGATTGGCCCGGCTGAACATTCACACTGGTTACCGTGCCGGAAACCGGCGCCACCACTTGGAGGGACGCCAATTGCGCCGCGGCGTCCTCCACATTTTTCAGCGAGGTATTTTGCTGCGCGAACAGTTTTTTCTGTCGTTCCAACTCTGCCTTTGCGTATTCAAACGTCGCAGTAGCGGAATTGAGTGTCATCAAAACCTCGCCCTCTCGCACACGCTGCCCGGCCACGATGTTTACCTTTGCCACGATTCCAGCCGAGGTTGCGGCCAGTGCTCCGCCCGCGGCAGGTTGATTGGCCGCCGCGGGCGCCGCTTCTACCATCCCGTATCCGTTGACGTAACCATGCAGCGTGGTATTGGTCAACACGCCCGCCTGTACGCTAATGATGGTGGGCTCATCTTCATTCGCAGATTCATCGCCGGTGTTCCCGCCGGCCCCATGCATTTTGATTATGGCAAAGACACCCCCGATCACGCACAGGAGTATGATGCCGCCGATGAGAAGATGCTTTGGCTTCATAATTTAACAATAATTAACAGTAATAGTTTCACTCATGGCCGGTTTTCCTCTTGTTTTGTGAATTTTCCATAACGCAATGCCAGAGTC
>DASYZW010000124.1:0-7176 GCA_035945915.1 Verrucomicrobiia bacterium
TCGCGGTCGGCATCATCCACGACGATGACCGTGCGACCTTTGCGAATGTCGGCGACGACAGCGTCGATATTGTCGAACTTGTTAACCATAATGGACCAACAGCATGTCTAATTCGGGGGACTATGCCAGTTGTAAAATCAAGACTATTTATTTAAAAATAACGGCGCAAATCGTTTTTTTCATTTGTCCGCATGAAAATTGCGAATTACTGTCTAGGCAAAGATGGTCAGAAAAGCAATTGCATCAACCCCGAGGCAGGCAGACGTCATGCCGGCCCGGCAACCGAGCGCGGTTTCGGATGCCAATCTGCAACGGCTGGACCGCCTTGCCAACCTGGGAACCCTTTCGGCGGGTATTGCACACGAAATCAAAAACGGGCTGGTTCCGATCAGGACTTTTGTCGAATTGATTGTGGAGAAAAGTGACGACCGTGAATTGGCCGTTTCGGTGCAGCGTGAATTGAAACGGATCGATACCCTGGTGAGCCAGATGCTCCGTTTTGCCGCGCTTAAACCAGCGTTGTTTGCCCCGGTGCGCGTGCAGGACATCCTGGAGGTATCGCTCCGCCTATTGCAACATCAGATTGATGAGAAGAAGATATCCGTGACGCGTGATTTTCAGGCTTCCCCCGGAATGGTGGATGGAGATGAGGCGCAATTGCAACAGGTCGTCATGAACCTGCTTTTAAACGCGCTTGAAGCGATGACCGTAAACGGTGTTTTGACGGTTTCCACTAAACTTACCCGGGATGATCGGGACGCCCCATGGCTGGAAATCCAGGTAACGGATTCCGGGGTAGGAATTCGCAAAGAGAACCTCGACCGTATTTTTGAGCCATTCTTCACGACAAAAAAGAACGGGACCGGCCTTGGCCTGGCGATTTCACAGCGGGTTGTCCTTGAACATCACGGCCGGATCGACGCCCAAAGCGAATCGGGCAAAGGAGCGGCGTTTGTCATTTCCCTTCCGGTTGCGAGATAACGCGGAAAGTGAGGTTTTCCGGGGCTTTGCGCGACCGCTTGCATCTACAGAAAACGGGCTTATAGTGATTATGGGTAGAGCAAATTTCCCGGAGAAAAGTTTGGAGTGTGTTATGGCAAAGGCATCAAAAAAGAGCAGGCGAGGACAAGCCGACAACACGGTTTCGCTCTCAAGCAAACATTGCGAGGATACATTGAAAAATTTCTGCGTGCCCGGATCACCATTCGCCGACGAAATCCACATCCGCGCAAAGACAATTACGCCGCTGTTAAAAGGAATTCTGGAATACGAGCCGATGCCCCGGTGGTCCAAGTATTCCAAGTAAGAAACAAAACTCGGTGCGCGCATTGGTTGGAAAAGGCCGGGGTTGGTGCTCCCGCCCGGAATTGAACTGGGATACGCGGTATCTTGAACCGGCCGCGCAATTGGCCGGAGTGAACTTACCCGGGAATCGTGAAATCGACGATTCTTCGCGTCCAGACCGAGGCCATGCTTGAATTAATTCTGTATCGTAAAGCGCCTTTATTCATATCGCAAAGCATCAATGGGGTCGAGGCGCGAAGCTTTCCAGGCTGGATAAAATCCAAAAACGATTCCGATGGTAACCGACACCACGACTGCCGCAACAATGGCCGGCACGGACGGCAGGGTCGGCCAATGCAGGAAGGCTGTGACCGCGAGCGACACGCCGCGTCCCAGCAGAATCCCGGCAATGCCTCCAGCCAGACAAAGCGTCACGGCCTCCATCAGAAACTGTCGCAAAATGTCGCCTGAGCGCGCGCCCACGGCCATCCGCAAACCGATTTCCCGCGTCCGTTCGGTCACGGACACCAGCATAATGTTCATGATGCCGACGCCGCCGACGACCAGGGAAATCAGCGCGACGATAAGCAGGAGCCTGGTCATTACGCCACTGGTGGAGGCAAGCGCCTGCGAGATTTCTGTCAGATTGTGGACCCGGAAATCGTCCAGTGTGCCGGGTTGATTATCCAAATCGCTGGCTTGAATGTGGTGTCGTTGGCGCATCAGGACGGTGATCTCGCGGATGGCCTTCGGAATGTCCCGCGGGGAGTCAGCGGACATCCAGATGTCATCAATGTCCGAAAATCTCATTACCTGTGGTGTGTCGGCCGCCTGAATCGAGTCTTGTTGAGGATAAAGCAATACGGATTGATTCGGATAAATTTGGTTGAGTGTGTTGACCGTGCTGGACGCGGCGGCCGTTGCGGACTGGGTGGTGTCCCGGACGCCGGTCACGCGGAACTTGATGGTGGTCCACGGGGCGGCGAGGAAGTCGTCCTGATCCTGCCCGAACATATTCGGCCCTTTCTGGCTCAAGACGCCAACGACTTTCATCCCGACTCCCTTGACGCGGATTTCCTTGCCGAGCGGAGATTCGCCGCCGAACAATTGCTTCGCGATGGTCTGCCCAATGATGCAGACGGCCGCCGCGTCGCCCACGTCCTGCTCCGTGAAGCACTCGCCGGCGGAAAGCGGCCAATTTCGGACTACCAAATAATCCGGCGTGGTGCCGAGAATCCGGCCCGGATTCCAATTCTTATTTCCATAAATGATCTGGGCACGGCAATCCACGCTGGGGGCGACGCAGGTGATGGCGCTACAATCCTCACGGATGGCGTCGGCGTCCATGGGCGTGAGGGTTGGTTGGCCGCCCTCGCCGGAATTAATGCCTCCTACCATCATATGAGCCGGATCCATTTGAATGACATTAGCACCCAGGCTGGCGATGGTCTTCTCAATGGAATAGGAGGAGCCCCGGCCAATTTCCATCATGGCGATGACGGCGGCGATGCCGATGATGATGCCCAGACAGGTCAGCAGCGACCGCATCACATTGCGGCGCAAGGCGCGCAAAGCAATTCGCAGGGTTCCGTAAAAACTATGCACGCGGGTTCAATGTCTGATAAAGCGGGGCAGAAACGGGTTTTGAGTTCCGTTCTGTTCCGGCCCAGTGGTTTCACCCGTGACAACCTCATCGCCCGCCTTCAAATCACCGGCGGTGACGGCGGTGATGGAGCCGTCCGAAGCGCCGACCTTCACTTCGACAGGCCGGACAAATTCACCATCTTTTACCCAAACGTCGCCTTGATTTCCGCTCGCGCTCGCGGCGCCGGGCGAATCGTCAGCCGGCGGGTCCCTCTGAAACCGCGCCCGCGCGTCAGCCACAATCTCGTTGGGCGATGAGGGGGACCAGCGCAAAGCCGCGTTGGGCACCAACAGGGCATTGGTTTGCGCGCTTACGGTGAAATTCACGTTGGCGGTCAGGTAAGGGAGTAACGTGTTGTCCGGGTTTTCCGTGTTCACCTCCACCGTGTACATCACCACGTTCTGCGTCATCGTGGCATTGAGGCGCACCTTGCCCACCGTGCCCGCGAATTGCCGTCCGGGAAAGGCGTCGCAGGCGAAGGTGACGGGCGCACCGGGTTTGATCCGCGCGACATCCGCCTCGTTGACCGCGACCCAGATTTGCATTTTGGTCAAATCCCGGGCGATGAGGAACAAGCTCGGGGCATTGAGGCTGGATACGACGGTCTGGCCGATATTCACGCGGCGATCAATGATGACGCCATTGACTGGCGAAGTGATGATGCAGAAATCCAGATTCCGTTGCGCGCCGTCGAGCGCCGCCTGGGCCTGCACCGTGGCCGCCTTGGCCTCGGCCACGCCGGCCTCGGCCACGGAGACATCGGACCTGGCCACTTCGTAGTTCGCCTCGTCGGTGTCATAATCCACCTGCGCCATCAGTTTGAAACTCAATAACGATTGCGCCCGTTTCCATTCCGCCTGGGCCTGCGCGAGTTTCGCGTTCATCTGCTCGAGATTGGCGGCGGCGCTCAATTCGCCGGCCCTGGCCTGTTCGACCTGTGCCTTGGCCACGGCAAGAGCAGCGGCATAAACCGAATCATCAATCTTCGCCAGCACCGCTCCTTTCTCCACTACCGAATCGTAGTCAATTGTCTTGCCGTTGATATCCGTGCCGAAGGCCGTGATGCGTCCGGCAACTTGCGCGCCCACGTCCACTGTCTCCTCCGGTTCAATCGTGCCGCTGGCGCTGATCGTGGCGGCGACAGCGCCGCGCTTCACAACCGCTGTTAGGAATGACAGTTTTAAGCTGCCTTGCGCACGCCACCACCATGCTCCCGCTCCGACGGCGAGAATTGCGACCGCAATCGCGATAACAGGCAATTTCAAAAAACGCTGCATTGAGCCATTCTTGCAAAAGTTTCGGAATTAGTCAGTGCTGTAATTGAATTCGCGCTTCCTTGACCGAATTCCAGAAAAGGTCAACACCGCCAGGGTAAACGAAATGAGGACAGGCAGCGCCGCCGGACACGAACCCATATTGGCAAGTGTAATCCATTCGAACCCGCCAAATCCAAAGATTTTCCTGATTATGACAAAGAATTCATCTGCGTCTGCAAAGTTAGCGCATCGACTAAAGCAGCACGCTATCTGGAATTTGCTTCAAAAAAGGCAGTAATCTGATACCGCATTTGATAAGCCACATGGACAAAGCGACTAAATCCCTTTTAATCATGCGTGTTTCAAAATGGTTATCAGGGCGTGCTCCCGCCCGGAATTGAACTGGGATACGCGGTTTAGGAAACCGCTGCTCTATCCATTTGAGCTACGGGAGCAAATTGGTCTGGACAACACAGCGTAGCAATTCGGGTGATATTGACAAGCAGGCGCGACGAAATTCCGCCGGGATATCATTGAAACTTCGGCACCAATTATTACTGACGGCGGGCATATTGACGAGCGGCAAGTTATCGGCAAATTTGGAACCATTATCGTCGGGATACACGAGCCAACAGACAGCCAATGGGGGATGCGCCGTGGCCGGATGAGTAAACTGCCCCGTGCTCGTCGATAGTCAAAAGGCGGAATAGTATGAATCAAAACCGGCCAGAGCTGGTTGCCATGACTGATACGGGTCCGATCAAGCCTGAAGGAAGCAGCGGAGACGCATCGGTAAATTTACGGATATTTGTCTCTGTATAGCGCTTTTCTTCTGGCAACGATTCATCCCCTTTTAATCGGTTTGGCCAAAGATTCACTACCGTCACCTCGAGATCGTTACCCCCTGCCCTGACCGCACGGGTAATGTCAACGCGCGCCGGCTTGACCCAGACGGTTCCTAAATCTTGTCCGTTGAGACGAACAACGGCCACTTCATGCACCTGGCCTAAATCAAGAATCAGCCCTTCCCCCTCCACCGGCCGGTGTTTCAATTTGAAGTTTTTATGATACACCGCTGTACCGGAATAATACCTGATCCCTTCTTCCGGCCGTGCCGTCCAGTCGACAAGTTCATCGAACACAACGCTGGCCGGACCGCCCCACTTGGGATCGAAATCCACTTTCCACGGGCCCGATAACCGTTGTAATTGACGAAGCGACGGATAATTAGATGTCGTTGCGCCCGCAATATTTGCCGGGATTGATTTCCGGAAAACGACAAAAATTGAACCGCACGGACCGAATTGAAGCGGAACGATTGTGCGGCCGTTTTCCTGGCGAAACGCGGTGGCATCTCGAATTTCACCGGTTACAGGGTTCCATAGTTCCGGTTGTTTGCCGGAAACACGGAAGGCGCAGTCCACATTTTCCGGATGCTCCCAGCGGCTGGCAACGTAGTAAATATCCAACCCGTCTGCTCCCCGATGGATCCAATCAATAAATCCGCCGTCACTGAGGCCGGTTTCCTCGAAATCGGGCGCCACGCCATTTGCCTGCAATACCTGCCGCACAGTCTGTCCCCAAAACAATTGACCCGCTCCCAATTGTTTTTGCGTAACTCTTGAGCCGTCCATCCCGCCCCATAAATGCGACACGAGATCGTCAAATTGTTGTTTGTCACTGGAAATAAAATCCATACCGGGGAGGCCGGTTGGCGGGGGACCGACAATGGTTGCGCCGGCTTCCACCAGGTTCGCAATTTTTTCAAGATCTCGAAGCGGCATGGGCTGCCCATTCGGCAGTGCCAAAACCCGATATGTCATGCCATCGGATAATTCAATCCGGCCTCCGCCCGCACTTGTGCGCGTCAGGAGCACTTCCGAATTGCAGTTATCGTGGTCGTAACCTTCACCCAGCGTCGGGGGAACTGTCTTCCTTTGTTCGCCGTGCCCGATATTGTCGCCATGATAAAATAGCGCATCGGCGACAAACTTTCCCTGCTGCAACATGAATGAGCAACGGGCGAGGTACCTATTGAATGCCGGAGTCTCATGCCACCAGGTGATGCCCGGTTCATAGTGTGTCCCTGCCGCATAAACATAGCCGGGCTTGGCGGTGAGCGACGGTGATTGGCTGAAATTATGAACACATATTTTATTGAGACCATCACAGAAGGCCTGGTCGGCGACGGGTTTCATATCAAACGGCCCCTCTTCCCATTCCGGGCCCAATGACGTGAATGATTCGCACATTGTGATATTGTTGCCATAGACGTGATTGGCATTGGCGGCATTGCGGAGCAAAAAGCGACTGTCCAAGGTCGGACGATGCGCGCTGGGCATCCAGAATTCAGCCATGGCCATGCCGACCCGACTGGACGTTTTCAAAAGGTCCGCCTGGTCAAAATTCGGTCCGGCGGCTTCTGAATAAAAAGTCAAGTTATTGTCAATGGCCAGCTTATTAAGATGGGCGTAGTGGTTTTCAGCAATGAGGTCGCTGATCGTCAGCATGTAATCGCGCTCAATCCGTTGGCGGGTATCGGCGTCACTCATTTTTGCGCCGGCAATAATCGGAAGGTAAGGAATCAAATCATAACCGCGCCGTTTTTGAAACTCTTCGGGAAATAACGTCGTCCATCCGATTTTTCCGGCTTCCCAACTATCATCTTCAATACCCTTTAAAGCTTTGCGTTCGTACGGAGTCATCTCTGCCATTAACGGCTCCATGGTGACTTTCCAGGTTTCATCCATCGCTTCAGCACTCATGCTGTCGTTGTAAAAGCCCCACTGGTTGGCCGCGCCGGTCGGCGCTTGTACAAAGCGGAATATTCGCCAATCGCCAGGCGGCGCCTGCCAGTTTAAATGCCCCGAGGAATCCATCCTTGACGTCAAATTGATCACTTCATCGACTGAGAAAGCAGGCCGATTCGGAACTGCCACCACGGCAACGTCACGATGAAACCGCCATTCCCGGGGTTTGACAGAACCCGGT
>DASYZW010000125.1:0-6441 GCA_035945915.1 Verrucomicrobiia bacterium
ACATGAAATAAGTGAAGGGATTGCCGACGAAGGCATTACCCGGCGCAAACGCCATGCTGTAGCCGAAAATCATCCATATCATCGATACCAGCGCCATGAGAATTAAACTATGCATCATGGTCGCCAGCACGTTTTTGGCCCGGACAAGTCCGCCGTAGAACAAAATCAGCCCGGGTGCAGTCATCATCAGGACCAGCGCGCAACTGGCAAGCATCCATGCATTGTCGCCTGAATCCAGTACTGCGGCCGGAATTTGTTGTGCCGGTACGTTCGCCGCGGGACGGGGAAGTTGCCCAATAATGGCTCCGGCTTTGGATGATTCAACGACAATAAAAATCAGGATAACGGCGACAATAAACGAGACGGCAGAACTGCGGTAGCTTTTCACGTGGTCAAAGTATAAACAATTCTGATATGACGGCGTCAATGGATTTTTAGTTATTAATCTCTGCGGATATATCTCGCCATTCTTTTCGCTGGTCAAGGTGCCAAATCCCGTGTTACAACCGCCTCGCAAGGGCCGCATTCACTATGTCTCTACTCATTAAAAATGGCGAAATTGTCACGGCAAGCGAACGATACGTTGCCGATATTCATTGCGAGAATGGAACGATCACTCGGATCGGCCGTGATCTGGAGGCGCCGCCCGCGGCGGAGGTGATTGACGCAACAGGAAAATTCGTCTTTCCGGGTTTCATTGATCCGCACGTCCATATTTATCTGCCCTTCATGGGCACCTTCGCCAAGGACGACTATGAAACCGCCAGCCGGGCGGCGCTTGTGGGTGGCACAACCACTCTCATCGAAATGTGTTGTCCCGCGCGCAAAGATGACCTGCTGAAGGGATTCGAACTTTGGATGGCCAAAGCGAAGGGAAAATCCGCCTGCGATTTTTCGTTTCACATGGGAGTGCCGAAGTTTGATGAAAAAACTGAAAAGCAACTTCGCGAAATCGTCAAACGGGGCATTAGCTCGTTCAAAGTATTTTTAGCCTATAAAGGCGCTTTCGGCGTGGACGACTCCGAACTGTTCCGTGCGCTTAAACTGGCGAAGGAATTGGGTGTCATTGTCACGGTGCATTGCGAAAATGAGACGCTCATTGCGGAACTGCAGGCGAAATTGCTGGCCGACGGTAAGACCGGGCCCGCGTCTCATTACGAGAGCCGGCCGCCCCGGGTCGAGGCCGAAGGAGTGCATCACCTCATGACTTTTGCGGAGGCAACCGGCGCGGAGACGTACATCGTGCATTTGAGCTGCCGCGAGGCGCTCGACGAAGCACTCGCTGCGCGGAGGCGCGGCATTCGCGTGAGCGTCGAAACCTTGATTCAGTATCTTACCCTCGACAAAACACACGCCGAGAAACCGGGATTCGAAGGCGCCAAATACGTGATGTCGCCGCCGTTGCGCGACAAACGCAATCAATCGGTTCTGTGGGACGGCCTGCGCGACGGCCTGGTTCAAACAGTCGCAACCGACCATTGCCCGTTTGATTTTAAATCCCAAAAAATCATGGGCAAAGGTGATTTCACTAAAATTCCGAATGGAATCCCGTCCCTGGAGGACCGAATTACAGTGCTTTATACCTATGGAGTGAAGGAGGGCAAAATTGATTTGCACACCTTTGTTAATTGCGCGAGCACCCAGGCGGCAAAAACGTTCGATCTATTCCCGCGCAAGGGAACCATTCAACCCGGCGCGGACGCCGATTTGGTCGTCTTCGATCCGACGTATCGGGGGAAAATTTCCGCGAAGACTCAACACACCAATGTCGACTACAACGTGTTTGAAGGGTGGAAAATCGAAGGGCGTCCTGCGATTGTCACGGTGCGGGGCGAGGTGGCCGTGAGAGACGGGAAATTTATTGGCACGATTGGCCGGGGAAAATTTTTGCCGCGCCAGGCAGGACGCCATTGACGCGCTCAATAGTTGTTCAGGTTTTTTCGGATGTGCTGGAGGATGTCCCGGCGTTTTTCCAGGTCAAGCCAGCCGCCTTTGACGTATCCCGCTTCCAGGTTCGTTGTCAGCATCAGATATGCAGTGACGTAACGCGGATCGTCAATTTCCGTGACTTTGGTGGCTTTGGCATCGGGTATTACCGTGGAGCCGGATTGCTGGCTCACGCCAAAGTTCTTCATCAACGTTCCCAGCTTCGAATCTAAATCCGCCAACGTTTTAGCGGCCGTTTCCGCGCGGCTCTCGAGGGCATGCGCGGCCGGGTCATCGCGAATGTCCAGGGCGGCTTTCGCGTAGTTGGCGGCTTGATTATAATCGCCTTTGGATAAAGCCGCATTGCCGCTCGCAATGTACGCGTTGAACAGCCCTGCGGTTGCGTCTGTTTCCAATTGTGTGGCTGGAGGGTCCCCCGGTTTTGTGGCCAAAGCCTCTTTCGCTTGCCGAATCGCTTCCTGAAATTTGCCGGCTGAGTAAGCGTCATGCCCCGCCGTCATGGCGTTTTGGTATCGTTGTTCCCTGGCTGCGGCGGCATCAATCTTATCCTGCTGGCTTTGGGCGTTGCTTTTCAGTTGGGCCGCCTGCGAGTCGTCCGGCTCATTCGCCAGTGCCGTGTCCGCGTCGCTGATGGCATCTTTAAATTGCCCTTTTGCGTATGCCGCGCGTCCGGCCGTCATTGCCGTGGTGTAGTTCTGTTGCCGGGCCGCGGCGTCCGCGGCGGCCTTGGCGCGGTCTGTGGCGTCGTTTTCAAGGCTCGTAGCGTCCGGGTCGTTCGGTTCGTTTTGGAGCGCGATGTTCGCCTGCGCAATGGCCGTCGCGTAATCGTTTTTTTGAAGCGCCGCGCGCGCGGCGGTCATTGCCGCTTGATACGCGCGCCGGCGCGCCTGCGCGTCAGCCGCGGCCTTTGCCTGCGTCTGCGCATTGTTCTTTAATTGCATTGCCGCCGAATCGCCCGGCTCATTTGCCAGCGCGATATCAGCCTGCCGGGCGGCTTCGTCAAATTGCTGGTTGGAAAGGGCGCCAAGTCCGGCGGCCATGGCCGCATCATACTTATTGCGGCGGGCCTGGGCGGCGGCGGTGGCTTTCGCCTGTGCCTGCGCATCGTTTTGCAGCTTGATCGCGTCGGCGTCGCCGGGTTCATTGACGAGGGCGACTTGCGCCTGGCGCGCGGCTTCATCGAATTGTCCGGCGGAAAGCGCATTGCGCCCGGCGCTCATGGCTGCCGTATACCGTTGCTGCCGTTCCTGCGCTTCGGCGGCGGCTTTCTGTTGCCGCGCGGCTTCGCTGGCCAATTGATATGCATCTGCGTCGCCCGGTTCGCTTGCCAGGGCGGCGTTTGCCTGGCGAATCGCTTCGTCGAAATTGTTCTTTTCCAGCGCATGCCGTCCGGCTTGCATGGCTGCTTCATAATCCTGTCGCGCTTGCGTTGCTTTGGCCGCTGCCGCGTCTCTCGCATTTTGCGCCTCCATCTTCAGCCGGTTGGCGTCGGCATCATTGGGCTTGTAATCGAGGGCGGTGTCGGCCTGGCGTATCGCGGCATCGTAGTTTCCGGCGGCCAGGGCATTGCGTACCGCCGTTATCGCCACTTCGTAACCGTGCTCGCGCGCGCCCGCTTGCTGCATGGCGATCGCCTGCTTGGCATTGGCGCAGTCCGCCTGCAACTGCTCGGCTGCTTTATCGTTCGGATAATTCTGCATGGCAAGATCCGCCTGGCGGACGGCTTCGTCATAATTTTTATTTTCGAACGCCTGCTGTCCGGCGTCCATGGCCGCCTGGTAAGCTTTTCCGCGTTGCAGCTTTTGATTCACACTGGCGAGGGCCGGGTCCTCGGGTCTTAGTATCTTCGCCTGGCCGATCTCCTCCTGCGCCGTATTCCAATTTCCCACTGCCACTTCCTTTTGCGCGGCTTTAACCAGGTCGCTGAAAATTTCTCCGCCCAATTTCAATGCCTGCGGGTCAGAAGGCTTCATCTTGAGCGCTTTGTGGATTTCCTGGGCGGCGACCATCCAGTCTCCGTCATTTCGCGCGGTGTCGGCGGCCCGGACATGCCGTTGAAATCCGCCGGAAGAAAGGGCAAAAATGGCGGCGCCCGCTGCGGCCAGCGCAACGGCTGCTCCTACCGGGATTAATAACTTTTGCGCGCCACCGCCCGTCGGGCATTCTTTGGCCAGCCAATCGAGGTTGGTCTTTTCCAATTCCAATTGCGGGTCAATGAGCCGGTTGCAGAGTCCGCGCCAATGCGGTCCGTCCTTGCCGAGTTTCTGCCACGCGGGTGAGGATTCAACCGGGAAATTGTAGTCGGAGCCGGTTTCGATCAGGCGCCCCTCGACCAGTTGCAGAATAAGTTCCCCGATCGAGCGCAGGTCCTGGGCTTCAAAAATATTTTGGATCATCATCCGGTTGTCCGACCCCAGCTCTCCAATGCGTGTGGTCGAAACCGGCATGGGATCAACCATCAGCAGCGGCGTGGATTTGAGCGGACGGGATTTGCCGTGCAACAGGACGTTGCTGGGCTTCAAATTCCCATGGGAACGACCGCAAATCCGTTTCAAGGATTTACAACCTTCAGCCAGCGACGAGACGACGCGGCGAAGGGAGGATGGGTCCATTCCGCCGCGAAGATTGATCCAGGTTTTGAGGGAACCGCGCGCGCAAAATTCCGTTGCGTACCAGGAACCAAAATCGGAACTTCCGAATGCAAGGATGGGGGCAAAATCCCGCGCGCCTTCGGCCTCCGCCCGTTTTAACTGTTTGACGGTTTCAATGAACTCCAGGCCGGGATCAGCGCCGAGAGATTCGTCGGAAGTGTGGGTTCGTTCGTCGCGGTGGATGGCCAGGCATTTGATGGCGAACTGGCGGCCATCCTGCGCGCCGCTTTTTCGCGCCAGCCAGACAGTCGTGGTCTGGTTCCGTGAGGGAGTGACAGCGAACGGCTCGTCATTGGTCTCATACTCGCCAAAAACAGGCATCGGCAAAAATTGAAGATTTTAAACTGGTCTTTGCTGTGAATGGCGCCAGTGCCATTTCCATGTCCATGTCTCGCCGTAAACCGATGTTGTCACTTGCTTTTCTGCGGCGTGACCGGGTTGACAATCGTGTTCTGTACTTCAAATACCAGCGTATGCTTTTTTGCTTTCCAGGAACCCTTGTCCAATGGGTAAAAGTTTAGGCGCGGGTCGCCCGGACCCGGCGGGAAATTGCCCGGCAAATTGGCGATGATCGCCAATTCCGTGTCGCCGTGTGAAAACCATTTTTGCCAAATGGGATCGTCCTTCGAAACGATCCATGGCTTGTTTAATTCCAGGAAGTGAGTGAGCTTGAGCGCGTTCGCCCGGCGCGGATCATCCTCATTGTTCCAGTAGCTATCCATGCTATAGGCCTCCCATTTGGTCTTTTCGCTCTCGGTAATGCCAACCAGGTCCACTTGGATCGATCCCGGCGTGATCTGCGTGACTTTAATGTTCCAGGCTGATGGACCCGTGCTGCATCCGGTTAGGCACAATATCGCCGTGGCGGCGAGCGCGAACAATGAAGATTTGAGTAGATTCATAACTGCCGTCTGTTTTTCATATTGCGTAATTCGCCTTCTGCGCGTCAAGCAGTAAAAGAAATTCAATCGACCTGCGCAATGCATCCCGGTTTTTGTGCGCGAGGTTTGACCGGGCAGGCGTATCGGTAGCGACGGCCCATCGGGCCATCCGGACCCGCAGAGCGTGCCCAATGAGCGTCGTTGGACATTAAATAACGACCCGGTCCGCGCGCTTTATACGCCGGCGCCGGCCCGGCGCGCCGTCCTTTTCATCGCCGGAATGTTGGGGCTTGGAATTTTTAGCAGCTCTGGCAGAATTCCGGCCAATGGCTACTAGTGGCTTCGCGTCTTCGGCCCTGCCCAGGGGTTGCGCTCTGGCGCCCATTCACCGGGTGGATGATTTTGTCCCTCTCATCATTTGTGTCCTGGTGCAAACCGGCGGCAACAACGCGGCCGAGGGCCCGTTCGTTTTGTTGCGCAGTTTGCCCGGCGCGCGAATTTATCTCGGCGCCATTTGTGACGCTCTCGGAACTATCCAGGAATGGGTGGAAATCCAGGTGCAGGACGTGGACATAAAACAATTGGAACAGTCCGGAGGGGACCAGGGAATTTCCAACACCTTTTTTGATTCACGCTGGCGCCTGGACAACGAAGTATTGCGGAAACAATTGCCGGAAGCCGTGATTGCCACGCGAATGGAGAACGAAAATCCCGGACCGGTTTTGGTCATGCGTTCGGCTCAAAACGTTCCCTTCGCGCCGGTTGAAGCTGTGCCGTGGCGCATTTGCAAAGACGACGATTTTTTAAAGTCCAACGGTCTGCCGGCTTATTCAACAACCCATCACCGCTATTTGTTCCAGCCTGAAGTCAAGGATGCCAAAACGTTTATCGCCACTGCCGCGGACGCGCCCGCCGGCGCAGGAGTCGAGGGATTGGATCAGCTCAAGGCGGCGCCCGGCATC
>DASYZW010000126.1:0-6594 GCA_035945915.1 Verrucomicrobiia bacterium
CTTTACGCCGCCATCTCAAATTATCCGCCTGACCTCACCGCGCGCATGGCGGGATTGTTGCGCGACCTGGGCGCGCCGTGCCTCCTGCACCAGCCCAAATATAGCATGTTCCAGCGCGCGCCCGAGCAAGGCCTGTTTGACACGCTGTTGAAAGAGGGCATCGGCAGCATCCCGTTTTCCCCATTGGCCCAGGGTCTGTTAACCAACCGCTATCTGTCAGGCATCCCCGCCGACGCCCGGGCCGGCCGTGATCCGCGCTTCCTGAAGCCGGGCGACATCACCGAATCACGCCTCACCGCCATCCGCGCGCTCAATTCGATCGCGCGGCAGCGCGGACAATCACTCGCGCAAATGGCTTTGGCCTGGGTCCTGCGACAACCCGCCGTCACAAGCGCCCTGATCGGCGCCAGCAAACCTGAACAAATTGCCGACAACGTCGCCGTCGCGAGAAACCTGTCGTTCAGCGCCGATGAATTGAATCAAATCGAAAAAATCCTTTCCATCTGAAATCTCCCGGGGCGGATGACTGCCTGGTGTGTCATTCAGCGCGCTGGGGTTTTATCACCGGTATCGCCGCGCCTGGAGCGCGCGGAAAATCCGCGATTGGGCCCACGAATTTTCCGTGTGCGCCTGGCGGAACGTTGATGGATCAGCGTTTTAATATTTTAACATCCCAACGTTTCACCGTACTATGCCCCCCGTGAAATTGTCCGCCGCGGAAATTCGCGCCGCCGTCAAAGCCGCCCTCGCCGAAGATATCGGCGCTGGTGACGCCACGACGATCGCCACCGTGCCGCCCCGTCTCAATGCCCGCGCACTGATGCGCGCTCGTCAGCCCCTCGTTGTCGCCGGGACCGCCTTTGCCGAAACCGCGTTTCGCGTTCTCTCGCCTAAGATCAAAATAAAATTGGTGAGACGCGACGGCCAAACCGCCAAAGCCGGCGAAACCATTCTCGAAATTTCCGGCCCGGCGCGTCCCATCCTGACCGCCGAACGCGTCGCCCTGAATTTCATCCAGCGCCTTTCAGGTGTCGCTACGTTGACTTCGGAATTTGTCCGCGCCATTCACGGCACGCGCGCGCGGATCCTCGATACCCGGAAAACCACCCCCAACTGGCGGCGATTCGAAAAATACGCCGTCGCCTGCGGCGGCGGTACGAATCATCGCATCGGCCTGTATGACATGGTACTGATTAAAGACAATCATTTGGCCGCGTTACGCGACGAAAAACCAAATGCCATCGCCGCCGCCATTGCCCGGGCCCGACGGAAATTTCCCCGGTTGAAAATCGAAGTCGAAGCCGACATGCTGGACCAGGTCAGGCAGGCGCTCGATGCCGGCGCCGAAATGATCTTGCTGGATAACATGAGCCTGAAGGACTTGAGCCAGGCCGTCGTTATGGCCGAGGGCTTTGCAAAAACCGAAGCGAGCGGGGGAGTGAACCTGAAAACAGTCCGCGCCATTGCCCAAACGGGCGTGGACTTTATTTCCGTTGGCGCGCTTACGCACTGCGCCCCGTCGGTGGATATTGGATTGGACTTCGAATAATGACGGCCATCCGGCAATGCCGAAGCGCAGGTTCGCAAGTCCCAAATTGCTGCCATGATTCAGCGAGAGCCGGCCTGCCGGTCGGCCAGGACGCGCCGCAGCGGGTCTTCCCCGGAGCCAGCCCCATTTTTCAGGGACAACGGAATTGGCTTCATGATGATCGAACCGCTTCTTTCCATCCTTCGCGCCCTTCGCCCGAACCCAAGCCATGACCACCGGCGCGAAAATCCTCCTGGCCCTGCGCGAAAACGCCGACGGCGTCTCCGGCGCCGAACTGGCCGAACACCTCGGGGTCAGTCGCGCCGCGGTCTGGGCTCACATCGACGAATTGCGCCGGCTCGGCTTCGGGATCGTCGCCGGCCCCCACTTCGGCTATCGCCTCACCGATGAACCTGACGCTTTGCTCGCCGATGACCTGCTCGCCCGCCTCGGCAAAAGTTGCGTCATTATCGGCCGTGACGTCCATGTCTTCGAGCAAACGACTTCCACTAATGACGTCGTCGAAAAACTTGCCCGCGATGCCGTTCGCGAAGGCGTCGTCGTCTTTGCCGAATCCCAAACCCGCGGTCGCGGTCGCCTGGGCCGCGCATGGATGTCGCCCGCCCGCAAAGGGCTTTGGTTCTCGATTTTGCTCCGGCCAAATTTGCGTCCCCAGGAAACCACGCAATTGACCGTCGCGTCCGCCAACGCCTTGCGCCGCGCCATCTTTTCCCAGACCCGTTTGCCCATCGAAATCAAATGGCCCAACGACATTTTAATCCGGGGCAAAAAGACCGCCGGCATTTTGACGGAAATGAGCGCCGAACTCGATCGCGTCCGCCACGTCATCCTGGGCATCGGCATCGATGTCAACCAGGACACGCACGAATTTCCCCTGGATTTGCGCAAGATCGCCACCTCCTTGAAAATTGAATATGGCGAAAGCCTGTCCCGTGCCGCCCTGGCCACCGCCGTGCTGCGCGAACTCGATCTGGAATATTCCCGGATCTGCGCCGGCCATTTTTCCCAGGTCGCCGCCGAATGGATGGAACATTGCGCCACCATCGGCAAAGATGTCACCGTCCAAATCGGCGACCGCAAAATCCGCGGCCGCGCGGAATCCCTCGACGACGACGGCGCCCTCATCCTCCGCAGCGAACATGGCCGCCTCCAGCGAATCACCGGTGGCGACGTAACCGTCGAAAAATAAACCGGTTGCCTGGTCCGCCCACCCGCCTGGCAGCAAACCGTTAATGTAACACAGCAAAGTCCTGATGATAAGCGACTTATAAAATGTAACAGCGTGTAACAAACTGTGTAACACGGCAAGTCGTTGATGCTCAACGATGTAACAATGTAACACGATTTACAACTTCAATGCACATCGCCGTTGCCGCAAACGCCCGGTTAGCCTGACTGAACCCTTGCGCATTCGGCAGTCCCGCTCTGACCCCGCCGCGTCCGCAGGTTCAACAATTGACCGCTTCCCGCTTTTCCACTTCAATTCTCTCATGCTTTTGCTTTTCGATGTCGGCAACACTCATACGCACCTCGGCCTGGCGAACGCCGACCGGATCGTCAAACAAATCAATATCCCTACGAAGCTCTGGTTTGGGCGCGGGGCCGCGACTTTTGTAAAACGATTTGTCGGCCACAATAACATCACCGGCGCCATGATGTGCAGCGTCGTGCCCCGCGCCACGCCATTCGTGCGAAAATGGGTCCGCGCCGCCTGGAAATCGAAACTCGTCGAACTCAATGCCAAAAATGCCCATGGTGTTGGCATCGATTATCCCAAACCCCAAACCATCGGTGCTGATCGCCTGGCAAACTCCATCGCCGCGTTCAAACGATTCGGCGCGCCAGTCGTAGTCGTCGATTTCGGCACCGCCGTCACCTTTGATGTCGTGGACCGTGCCGGAAACTACGCCGGCGGGATCATCGCGCCCGGCCTGGCGGCCATGACGGATTATTTGCACGAGAAAACCGCGCTGCTGCCGCGCATCAAAATCACCGAACCCAAAAATGTCATTGGCAAAAGCACTGAACAGGCAATGCTCGCCGGAGCCGTCTTCGGGTATCGCGGTTTGGTGCGCGAGTTGATCCACGAATTAAAGCGCGAGATGAAAGCCGGGCACCTGCCGGTCGTAGCCACCGGCGGTTACGCCGGTCTCATGGCCGCCGGCCTGCCGGAAATCTCCAATGTCGAACCCAATCTGACGCTCGAAGGATTAAGACTTGTCTGGCAGGCGGGCATCGACAGCGCCATTGCGCCGCAGCGAGCGTGAGCTCGCCCTGCCAAAGGCGGCGCCACTGCGATGCATAACGGAAGCGAAGGAGCACGATTCTCTGGCTATGTCACGAAGTGTCTTGGACTGCGGCGGCAACCCCGTCTCCGGGGGCGACGCCGCTTTGGGGCGCATCCTTTTGCGTGAATCGTGAGGAACGAGTTGGAGACTCCAATGAATATCGTGACGTTGCTTTTGGCCAGTGGCAGTTTTCGGATGTCTCGCGTTGTTTCGAAAGCGGCGTCACAGCCGCCGCACTCCACGACGCAAGCGAGGTGCCACGATTTTCTGGCGGATAAAATCTTTAATTTCCATCTGGTAATTGGCAGACTGTCCGTTCTATGTCCAGCAGCCGCAGGCAATATCCGTTTCACCTGATCGAGCCCAAATGGCAGAAAATTTGGGACGACCAGCAGGCCTTTCGCGCCTTCAATCCGGGCGACGATGTCCCGCCCGCCCATCCCTTTGCCCTGCGCCATAAAATTTCCGGCAAAGCGTCCGCCGCGCAGTTGCCGCCCAAATTCTATATCCTCGACATGTTTCCGTATCCAAGCGGGGCGGGTCTCCACGTCGGCCACCCGGAAGGCTACACTGCGACGGACATTTTGGCCCGATACAAACGCGCCCGCGGCTTTAACGTGCTTCATCCCATGGGTTGGGATGCTTTCGGACTGCCCGCCGAGCAATTCGCCGTCAAAACCGGCCAGCACCCTCGCAAGACGACCGAGGAAAACATCGCCACATTTAAACGACAAATTAAGTCCTTTGGGTTCAGCTACGATTGGTCTCGCGAAATTGCCACGACGGACCCGGATTATTTTAAATGGACCCAGTGGATTTTCCTGAAGTTGTATAACAGTTACTTTGACAAGGAAAAAAACTCCGCGCGCCCGATCTCTGAATTGATCGAAAAGCGCAAATCACAGGACCCGGGCGAATCCGCGGCATCCCTCCGCGCCTGGGTGGATTCTCAACGCCTCGCTTTCGTCACCGAAGCGCCGGTCTGGTGGTGCGAGGAACTCGGCACCGTGTTGGCCAATGAAGAAGTCGTGGATGGCAAGAGCGAAGTCGGCGGCTTTCCCGTCGTTCGCAAGCCGATGCGGCAGTGGATGCTGCGCATTACGGCCTATGCCGAAAAACTTTTGACGGACCTGGACACCATTGATTGGACTCATTCGCTCAAGGAAATGCAGCGCAACTGGATCGGTCGCAGCGAGGGTGCGGAGGTGGATTTTCAAATTGTCGGATCGACCGAAAAAATCCGGGTTTTTACCACGCGCCCGGACACATTGTTCGGCGCGACCTATATGGTCCTCGCGCCGGAGCACAAACTGGTCAATGAAATAACCACGCTTGAACAGCGCGATGCCGTCGCAAAATACAAAGTCGACGTCGCAAAAAAATCGGACTTGGAACGGACGGAATAGGCCAAGGAGAAAACCGGAGTTTTCACCGGCGCATACGCGATTAACCCGGTAAATCGTGAAAAAATCCCGGTGTGGATCGCCGACTACGTCCTGGCCAGCTATGGCACCGGCGCGATCATGGCGGTCCCGGCGCACGACATCCGCGATTTTGAATTTGCCGCAAAATTTGCCTTGCAGATCGTGCAAGTTGTCCAGCCACCCGACGCCAAAACCGATTGGCACGGATTCGTCGGCGACGGCGCCGCGGTCAACTCGGCCGGCCCGGATATTTCGCTTGATGGCTTGCCGACGGCCCAGGCCAAAAAGAATATCACCGCCTGGCTCGAATCGAAGGGCCTGGGCAAACGCACGATCAATTACAAACTCCGTGACTGGCTCTTTTCCCGCCAACGCTATTGGGGCGAACCCTTTCCCATCCTTTGGAAGCGGGATGCCGCGGGCATGTTGTATCATGAGGCATTGCCTGAAAGCGCCCTTCCGGTTTTGCCGCCGGACTTGACCGATTACAAACCCACTGCGACGGGCGAACCTCCGCTCGCGAGGGCAAAGGATTGGCTCAATCTGCCCGACGGTTCGCAGCGTGAAACCAACACCATGCCGCAATGGGCCGGCTCATGCTGGTATTATTTGCGCTATCTGGATTCCAAAAACGACGCGGCATTTGTCGGGAATGCGGTGGAAAGTTACTGGATGGGGGGTTCCGCTTCGACGAAACCCGGGGTGGATCTATACGTTGGCGGCACCGAACACGCGGTGTTGCACCTTCTTTACGCCCGGTTTTGGCACAAGGTGTTGTTCGATCTCGGGTACGTTTCCACGCCCGAACCGTTCTTCAAACTCGTAAACCAGGGACTCATCCTGGGTGAAGACAACCAAAAGATGTCCAAATCCCGGGGAAACGTCGTCAACCCGGACGATGTCGTGAGGGATTTTGGCACCGATGCCCTTCGCCTCTACGAAATGTTCCTGGGGCCGCTTGAAATGGTCAAACCCTGGAGCACACGGGGAGTCGAGGGCGTCTATCGCTTTCTCGGTCGCGTCTGGCGTTTGTTTGTGGATGAAAAAAGCGAAACTGAATTTGAACAGGCCGAGACGACCACGGAACCCAACAAACACGCAGAATTGCTTAAGTTCATTCGATTGGATCAGTCCATTACCGATGCCGCGCCGGCCGCGTCCCAGCTCAAAACCCTTCATGCCTGCATCAAGAAGGTGACCGATGACCTGGACGGCATGCGCTTTAATACGGCTATTTCCGCGCTCATGGTTTTTGTCAATGAAGCCATGACCTGGGAAGCGAAACCCTTTGTGATAATGCGCGAATTTTTGATTTTGTTGCAGCCGTTTGCGC
>DASYZW010000127.1:0-9738 GCA_035945915.1 Verrucomicrobiia bacterium
TTGTCGTGGCCAGAGTCACTGTGCCGGAACCGGTCTTTGTCAGGGAACCGATGCCACTGATGCTCCCGTTTCCGGAAATTGTATAGGTATTGTTTGCGTTATTGACCGTCACGGAGGACGGGGTAACGATGTCGTTTAAAGTCACAGTAATCGGAGACGGACCGGGCGCATTATCAGTAAACGCAACATTGTCCCCGAGCGAACCCACCTGCTGATACGTTGTGGTGTTGCTCAACGGATCCAGCCAGTTGGCAGTCACGCCAATGTCCCATACCCCGTCGCCTGTGTTCCAGGCAATCGGCTGGTCCACGTTCGTGACGACAAGGTCGATTAAAGAGTGCGTCACGTCGTTAGACAGATACCCGAAAATATGGGGCGGAAGGGCCAACGAAGAAAAAGCCGCAAAGCCGGCTCCGCCGATCGTTCCGGCATAACTCACGAGCGGAAACGTCCCGACCGCCAGACTGCCACAAGAAACCGCGGCACTGATCGGGCTGTTTAAGGTCAAGCCATTGATATTGGTGATTACCAGCGCGGGTGTCGTTGCGCTGGGCGCGATCGTGTTGCTGTAGATAAATTGGATCGTCGTTCCGCCATTGAATGTGACTGCGGAATTATCAAGGCTCCGGCTATTGGCGGCAACTTCCATGATATTATTGGTCACCCCGGGATAATACGTTATTGGCCCGGAGATAGTGCTTCCACTGGATTGCGCAAAGGTCCCGCCATAAACATTCAAGGCGCCGGTCCCGACCGTTCCGATTCCATCAATTTCAAGCGTGCCTTCGTATATTTTTGTTCCTCCGGTATAGGTCGCTCCGCCTTGAATTTGCATTTTCCCTACACCCATTTTTACCAGCGAGCCGGTGCCTTGCTGATTGATCGTGATGTTGGGCTGAATGATAAGCGCCGCGGCGGGATCGTTTTGATAGATAAGAAGGTCTTGCTGGCCACCACTGCCGATGCGGAGAAAGCCAGTCGTCCCTCCGCTAATTCCCCCGTTGTTGATTAGCATTGGAGAGTTGCCATCGTTTATCGTGCACAGGATATTGTTGATGGTAAGTGTCCTGCCGGAGGGGATGAAGACATTCCACGCGGGAAGACCTTGGAATAAGCCCACCCCGCCATTGGGACCGTTAATCGTATTGGTCTGTTGCGCATTGAAAAGCAGGGCCCCATATGTGCGAGTGCTGGACAATCGGTCGCCGACGGATTCCGGATTTATCAATTCCATCACGGTTTCATTTTGCCCATCGCTCGGGGTCGAACCCATTGAATTCGGAGTGTACAGGCCGCTAACCGTGGATCCCGGGACAAGCTGCAAACCTGGACCTGCCGAGACTTCCGCCAAAAAGTCCGTATCATTGATGGTTGCAAAGAAATTATTGCCGTAGGTGCCGCCTACCATGGCATTGGGAATCGTAGCCGTGTTATTCACGGCCGTGCTTCCGTTCGTGGTATAGATATTGGCGGCGCTTGGGTCATAATACATGCGAACGACACCCCCCTCATTTCTCGAGAGGACACCGTCAATATTCAGCGTCTGCCCGGAGGCAATCTTCCAGTTCTGGACGCCATTGATGTCGAGATTATTGCTAAAGGTAAGGCCGACGGTGGCGCTCGACATATCAATGCCGTTTAAACCAACCACTCCCACTTCGCCATTGGTCAACGTATTGCCGTCAGCGCCAATCGTCACAGGTCCGCCGGGATTTAAAATTTGAATACCCGCCCAGGTCTGGCCGGCGCCGAGCGGTTCAAGCGTTGGCGTGCCGGAGCCGCTGTTCCATACGGCGATATTGGTTGGACCGGGCACAATGCCGCCTACCCAATCCGAACCTGTGGCAAGGCTCGAATAGCTGTTGGCCTTATCGACTTGTGTTTGCGCGTAAGCAGTGAAAGCGCCTCCGGCCAGGCTTAACGCCACGGCAATCAACGACACTTGCCTCGACACGAAAGACGGATTGATTCGGGAAGAGACGTACATATGGGTGGTGGTTTTCATAGGATGGTTAGTTCTCCAATTGCCTGCTGCGGCCAAAGTATCCAACGCTGAATTGGGAATCAGGTGTTGCGCTCAAAGGTTTTCGGTTCAATTTTGGACCTTTTGCCGCAACTCTCTGCACTAGAGCACGCTACATCGGAGAGTTACAACAACGGGCTTGTATGACAATGTACCAAAACCGGAACGATTGAAAATCGCCAATACTGATGATAACCAATTTTTAGAGTTGGAAATGACGAAAAGTTGAAATGTTGAACGAGGCGAATGAAGACTCAGCTTTCCGGATATATAATATGGGGAAATCATGAAAGCACAAATGGATCGAATCCATATAATTGAAGCTTTTGGCCCGTTATCCCGAAGGCTTTTGGATTACATGGTTGATTACCAACGATTTAATGTGTTAATCCCGCCGTTACATGCCGACGCTTGCCTGTTTAATCGTTGAATTTTAACCACTTAGTCCGTTACGGTTTTATAGGCATACCGGGAAGGGACGGCCGAGAACCCGCAGTCCCGAACGTGTGCGGGGCTAAGGTGCCGTTTTCAAATTCTCCCACCGAACGTTCCATTGTCCATTGTCCGGGAAACCGGGAGCATGGCGGTTTGGCGCGCCATCCCATCCGGCGGCCATGAGGGCGACCGCGTAGAGAAGACCGCCGTTTGCGGGAAGGTAAATCTCAAGGCCGGGACGCTGATAAACCTGGCCGTTGAGACCATAATGGTTTTTGGGCGTATCCAGCAGCAGGGCATCGACGGCCCGCTCCGGTTCACCCAGGCGTGCCGCCGTCATTGCCATGGCCGGATAATCCCACCCCCATGTGTCCGGCCAGTTCCAGTTTTCCCAGACCCAATCGAAGGTGCGGGACATGATGGCCGGATCGACGCCCGGCCCGGGCAAGAAGCTCAGGGCATCCAAAACTGCGGGATGATCTCGATTCCATTTGGGACTCACGTACGAATCCGGGGCGGTTTCAGTGAATAAATATTTTCCGCCGGCTATGGGCAACGGCGCCAGGTTGCGGAGAACGTCGTCCCATTTTGGATTGCGCGCCAGTCCCAGGCGCGTGCGCCATTGTTGCGCCATTTCCAATCCCCATCGCCAATAGGTCAATTCAAAGGTCGGATCCAGGGTTCGATTCTTTGGGAAGATTTCCTGCGCGCATTGCAGCACCGGCCCGAGCGCGTATCGTTGCTGGTTCGAATCCCACGTTGCGTAACTGGCCATGAAATCGGCGGTTGGAAATACGATCGAGCGATAACGTTCCAACGTGCCTCGGTTCGGATGCGATCGATAACACAGTTCGGCCAGGAAAATGGGATGCGGTTCCTGCCAAATGAGGAACGGACCGACTGGCGACGGTGATTCCACGCCACTCGGGCTGGTCATCTTCGGCCATCTCGCGCCGGCGTAGCCCTGCTTCTTTGCCGTACTTCGGGCGCGCGACAATATTTTCTGATACCAGCCGAGCGATTTTTCGAGGAGCGGAAGCCTGTTCCATAACGCGAAATGTGCCGAATGCCAAAAATACATTTCCAGGTGAAATTTTCCCTCCCAGGAATTGTAAGTCAGACCAGATTCGGCAGGCGGATATCGGCCGGCGTCCTGGATGCCAGCGAGGTATTCGGACAGAACAATTCGACGTTCCAATTCAAACCACCGGGGGTCTTTGCTGCCCGACAAATCGATTGCGCCACCGGTTTGCCAAAACATGTTCCAATGGTTACGCGCGGCGATTTCTGCCTGTGCAAAAGTCGGCAAGTCGTTTCCGTCGATGTTCGTTGGGGAAAAGGCGCAAACGAAGTCGAGTTCATTTGTCTTTTGCGGATCGTCCTGGCCGGCCGGCAGGTCGCCCGTACCGGAAGCACCGGGCTTTTCACTGCTTCGAAGATCATGCGCTTCAATTTCAAACTGATGCTTTGAAAGCCGTGTCAGCATCGCGCCTGGCGTCCATCTGGCTGCGGCGTAATAAATATCACTGTCGAGTTTCCGGGAAAAATCGGCGGAGCTTAAATCCGGTCGAGTGAATTCTGTCTGGTGCGCGTCGGGATGACTCCAATCCGCCGTCCGTACATCACCGGTTCCGTAGGGAAAGTGAACCTGAATCGCCAGCCGCCCCTGCCCTATAAGCGGAGACACGACTCTTACTGCGACGGCGTCAAGGGAGGGATGGCAGAGCGTTTCTACGTCAACCGGCTCGCCATCGAATTTGAAATGGCTGATGATGCGGCCGTTCCATAAATCCAATGTTTGTCGAATGTCCGAAAGATCGCTTGGCGTGGCGGGCGAACCGTCTTTGCGCTTGAGGAGAAAGCCAATTTGGCCCAGATCGAGGCGATGCGGATTGTTTCGCAACCATGAACTTTCGGGAGTTGTCCGGTTGTGCGGCACGTCGGCGTACGGCACAAGCCGGCCATTCAAATCCGGATATTCGGTGAACTGAAAGGTATCGATGTTCCATTGGTTTGGATTTGGGGCAGTGTGCCAGCCCCAATCCGATAGCGTGCCCAGGGGAATGGTCTTTTCAAATGCATCGAAAAATGTTTGGAGCCCGGTGGCATCCACCGTGAAGCAAAACCCGCCGTTGCCGACGGACAATGGGTTTGATGCATCGAAGTTTGTGAGGATCACGTTATGTCGCGTGACCAAAGCCAGGCGATCAATTGAATCACGTGCCATTGAAAGAGAGCAAAACCCAAACAAAACGACCAGCGCGAGCTGTAAATGGGTTCGCATGCTTGTCGGGATTTTATCGCCTTTCTATCGCGGAAACAATCTTGCATCCCGGGTCCCGTTTCCCGGGTGGCAGCGCCCCTCGCGAAGAGCGCCGTCCCGGCCGCCTCAGCCATGCTTGACAAAGATTCTGTTTTTCGGAGTTTGAGCGGCCCGGGCCATCGCCAAAACTGGGTATGGCGATTGGCGGCGCGCCTGATACTATTCCGGCACTTCCAAATGAATAAAACCGGAACGTTCTCCACTGGTTTGGGTTGGCTTTGTCTTCCGATCTTTTTGGCCTGGCCCGGCGTTTTGTTCGCGCAGGCAGGCCTGAATCCAATTCCTGTCCTTGAAATTAAAGCGGACCAATCCGTCGGAAGCGTCAGTCCGACTCTTTACGGCTTGATGACCGAGGAAATCAACTATTCCTACGAAGGCGGCCTTTACGCGGAACTCATCGCCAATCGCACGTTCGACTCGGCGCCGAATGAAATGAAATTTTGGAGCACCACCGGCGGCGCAACGATGTCCCTGGACACGGGCGCGCCGCTAAATGGCGCGCTTACCTCGAGCTTGAAGCTTGACGCGTCAAATGCGAATAAGAAATCGCCTGCCGGATTGGTGAACACCGGATATTGGGGCATGCCGATCCGGCCAAAGACAACGTATCACGCGTCGTTTTACGCCAGGGCGTCCGGGGGTTTTTCCGGTCCGCTCACCGTCAGTTTGGAAAGCGCGGACGGAAAGATCATTTTTGCCACCGCGAAAGTGGACGGAGTTACCAGTGCCTGGCAGAAATTTGACGCAACGCTTAAGACCAAAAGGACAATGCTTTCGAAGGACAATGTATTTAAAATTTCGGCCGGGACACCGGGAACGATTTGGTTCCAACAAATCTCATTATTTCCTCCCACATACAAGGACCGCCAAAACGGCAATCGTCGTGATTTAATGGAATTGCTCGCGGCGATGCACCCGGCGTTTCTTCGCCTTCCGGGCGGCAATTATCTGGAAGGCAGCACGATTGACGAACGATTTGACTGGAAGAAGACGATCGGGCCGGTTGAGCAACGGCCCGGCCATAAGAGTCCATGGGGTTATTGGTCCACTGACGGATTAGGATTGCTGGAATTCATGGAATGGTGCGAAGACCTGGACATCCAGCCGGTTCTCGCGGTGTACGCCGGGTATTCATTGAACCATGACCGCGTAACGCCCGGCGACGATTTGAAACCGTACGTTTCGGATGCGTTGGACGAAATTGAATACGTCAGCGGCGACTCGAATACCCGATGGGGCGCTCAACGCGCGAGGGACGGTCATTCCGCGCCGTTCCCATTAAAATACATTGAAGTGGGCAATGAAGACGGGTTCGACCGCTCGGGCAGCTACGATAAACGGTTCGCGCAATTCTACGACGCCATCAAAGCGAAGCACCCGCAACTGCAACTCATCGCCACGGCCAAAGTGAAAAGCCGGGTTCCTGATTTGTTGGACGAGCATTATTACCGTTCCGAAGAAGAAATGGAAGCGCACGCCCTGGACTACGACCAATATTCGCGGGCAAATCATACGAAAATTTTCTGCGGCGAATGGGCAACACGCGTTGGTTCCCCTACTCCCAACATGGCGGGCGCGCTCGGGGATGCCGCCTGGATGACCGGCATGGAACGGAATTCGGACATCGTGCTCATTTCCAGTTACGCGCCGCTCTTCGTGAACGTGAGCGACATCGGCGAACGCGGCGGGTCCATGCAATGGAGAAGCGACCTGATCGGCTACGACGCCCTGAACAGTTACGGTTCGCCATCGTATTATGCGCAAGTCATGTTCAGTACGCATCATGGTGACACGATCCTGGCGACAGACTCGCAAAATATTCCCACGCAACTCTGGCAGCCGCCCGCCAGGCATCGCTATGGCATTGAGCTTCCGCGGCCGCCGGCGCAACAGATTCGCAAAATCTTTTTCGATGCCACGCGAGACAGTCAAAGCGGCACGATCTATCTGAAGATGGTCAATACCCTCGGCGCGCCGCAACCGGTAATGGTGCAATTGAGCGGGGTCAAATCCGTTGGCCGCACCGGCCGTGAAATCGTCTTAAAATCCGCCAGCCCGGACGATACGAATTCCATCGATCAACCGACGAAAATTGTCCCGGTTACAACACCCGCCCGGGGCCTTGACAAACAATTCCAAAAGGTATTGCCGCCCTATTCTATTACTATATTGGAACTGGCTGCGACGTGAGCAAAGCCTTTCGCCATCATGAATGTCATTCGACGTCTCTCGTGCGCGGTTTTTCTTGTGGCAGTTTGGCCGGCGATACGAGTTGCGGCGGAGGAACCGGCATCATCCATTCTCGATTCCCGAACCACACTTGCTTGGCCTGCGTTGACTTCTGAAAACAAACCCTGGACGTGGTGGTGGTGGCCAGGGAGCGCAGTCGACCCAACGAACATCGGCAGCCAATTGCAGACGTTTCAAGAAGCAGGGCTGGGCGGCGCGCAGATTATTCCCATTTACGGTATCCGGGGCGGTGAGGCTGATTATATCAATTTTTTGAGTCCAGGGTGGATGAGCATGCTTAACGAATCCGTCACGGATGCGCACAAACTGGACATGGGAATCGATATCGCGCTCGAAACCGGCTGGTGTTTTGGCGGGCCAACCATCAGCAAGGACGAAGCGAACGCCCTGGTGGTGAAAAGGACGTTCGATGTGGCAGGAGGAAACGTATTTAATCACGATTTTTCGAGGGCTGAACGCGATAGCGCGTCCCGCTCTGCGCTCCAGGCGCTCATGGCCTTCAATACAAACGGCGCCGCAGTGGATTTGACGCACCATCTTCGGGCCGATGGGAGCGTTCAATGGACGGCGCCGCCCGGCCAGTGGACGGTCTACGCGATTTCACAGCGATTTTCGGGGCAGAACGTGAAACGCGCCGCGCCGGGCGGCCGCGGCCCAATGCTGAATCCGTTTTATGAGAAGGCTATTCATGATTACCTGAAATGGTTCGATGACGCTTTCGACTCGTATGGCGGGAACAGGCCGCGCGCGGTCTTCCAGGATTCCTATGAATATCAATGTAACTGGTCCCCCGATTTCTTTGACCAGTTCCAGCGCCTCCGCGGATATAAACTGCAAACGGTCTTGCCGGCGCTCTTCGGTGACGCGCCCCCGGATGAGGCGGGCCGCGTCAAATTCGATTACCGGCAGACGGTTTCCGACCTGATGGCGCGGCAGACGGACCCGATTTGGATGGATTGGGCGCATCAACACGGGTTCATCGCCAGCTATCAGGCGCATGGCGCGCCGGCAAATTGGCTCGACCTCTACGCCGGCGCCGACATTCCGGAGACGGAGATGTTTCACCTGGACCGCAGTCCGCTCATCTCGAAATTCGCCTCCTCGGCGGCGCATGTGGCCGGGCGCCGGCTCACGGGCGCCGAAACAGGAACGTGGCTCGCCGAACATTTCACCGAGACACTCGCGGAGTTAAAATTCCTGGCCGATGACATGTTCATCTCCGGGGTGAATCATATTTTTTATCATGGCTGCTGTTATTCGCCGGCTTCCGCCCAATGGCCGGGCTGGTTATTTTATGCGTCAACCGAGATGAACCCGCGCAACTCGATCTGGCACGACGTGCCGGCGCTGAATGCTTATATCGGACGCTGCCAATCCATCCTTCAATCCGGAAGCCCGGACAATGACGTCCTCATCTACTGGCCGGTTTCGGATTTTTGGAATAATCCCGATGGCATGGCGCCTGAAATGACCGTGAGCAAGACGGCGTGGTTTAAGGACCAGCCCATCGGCCGGACTGCGGAGCGTCTGTGGGACCACGGTTACGCCTTTGACTACATCTCTGACAGCCAATTGCTAAATGCAAAATCGGCGAGAAAACAGATTTTAGTTCCCGGCGGGGCATATCGCGTCGTTCTTGTCCCCTCCTGCCGGCTTATGCCAGTGGAAACGCTTGCGAAACTGGTCGCGCTCGCGGAATCCGGCGCGACGGTCATTTTTGAATCGGGCCTTCCCGCAGACGTGCCCGGTTGGGGCAATCTCGAGAAACGACGGATGCTGTTCAAAGAATTATTGGCAGGAATCAAGGCCGTCCACGGACCCTCGATGGTTGACGAGGCGTCGATGGGCCGTGGCCGGATTCTTATCGGGGATGCGGACGCGGCGCTGGCACGTTCGGACGTTGCGAGGGAACCGATGAGCGATCGTGCGGGGGTCTTCTTCGTGCGTCGCTCATTTAATGGCGGATGGAATTATTTCATCGCCAATCGACATGGCGCCGCGCTCGACGGCTGGGTGACGATCGGGCGCCCGGGCGAATCGGCCGAGCTCATGGATCCCATGACAGGGCAGATTGGAATGGCGGCGTTGCGGAAAGTGAACGGCCAGACGCAGGTATACCTGCAACTTCAGCCCGGCGGTTCGATTCTTTTGCGATTGTTCGGGAGCAAAGTCGGCGGCGGCCCGGCGTGGAATTATTGGACAAGCGATGGACCACCGACGGCAATCACCGGCGCCTGGAAGGTGAACTTTGTCCAGGGCGGCCCTGAACTTCCGGCCCCATTTGAGACGACCAGCCTCAAATCCTGGACGGAGGAACCCGATACGAACGCTGAACGATTCGCGGGGTCAGCGCTTTATACAATCGATTTCGATGCAGAGGCAACCAACGGCGCCGATTATCTGCTCGATCTGGGCAACGTTTGCCAAAGCGCGCGTGTGCGATTAAACGGCAAGGATTACGGCACGTACATGACGCCGCCCTTCCGCGTGATCGTGAATAATTTGAGCCCGCATGGAAACAAACTCGAAGTGGAAGTGACCAACGTATCGGCGAACCGCATTCGCGACCTCGATCGGCGGCGCGTTCCCTGGAAAATCTTCGGCGACATCGGCATTGTGGACGTCAACTACCAGCCGTTCGACGCCTCGGACTGGCCATTGACCGATTCGGGGTTGCTTGGGCCGGTGACTGTGGGACGGGTTGAAA
>DASYZW010000128.1:0-2460 GCA_035945915.1 Verrucomicrobiia bacterium
TATTGTAGCGGCCCTGTAGCGGCAAATGTACTTCACCATTGTGAATATCAACAAACGGGGTATTTACTGATACCAATAAAGCGGCGGCAAAATTTTATTACATTAGCAGCCCATAGCGGTCCGGATTTAAACGATTTCTGCAAATTCGTGTCCTTTTTCGGCCATTGGTGTATATATAGCCGTGCCATTGGTGAAATCTTTGTTCAAACCGCGCATCCTGGCCGCTACGCTGGGCTTGTTATTCTTGTGCTCTTGCGCCGCGCCGCGCTCGGGAGGGCCAGTCATCGTCCCGTTGTCACACATTCCCGCCGGCCAATTGCCCGGCGATGTGCGGATGAATCGCGACGCCGGCCGAGGCAGTTGGATTTTTGTCACGGTTTGGCTGAACGACGGCGAAGCCTTGCCATTCGTGTTGGATACAGGCGCCTTTAGCACCCTTTTGGACCAGTCGCTGGAACCGAAGCTGGGACGGCGCATTGACTCGGGCACACTCCGGGTTTTCGGCGCTCCCCACCGCATGAACCAGTATGAAGCGCCGGCGCTTTACGTGGGACGGACTCCGCTCATGATGACCGGCCCGTACATTTTCACCGACAATTTAAAGAGCCTCGCCAAATACGCCGGCCGGCCAGTCCTCGGGATGATTGGCATGGATGTTTTGGCTCATTATTGCGTCCAGTTCGATTTTGTTGCGAATAAAGTGCGATTTCTCGACGACAAGCGGGCTGACAAGAGCGCGTGGGGAATTCCATTTCCGCTGACCGATGTCGGAGATGGTTGCTTTTCCATTAGCGAAAACCTGACCGGCTCCAAGGGTTCGCCCTCATTAATCGATTCCGGCTGCACGTACGACGGGTGGCTCATTCCGGATTTATTCCGCCAATGGACCAATCGTGCTGCGCCTCCAATGAAAGGCGAGGTTCGCTTTCCCAGGGCAATTTTGGGCGGCGCCGTCTATACGAATGTGAACCTTGAGGGCCTCAGACGTAAGCTGTATCTGAGTGGCGATCCGCACCTGAAATTCAACGGCATCGGCCTCTCTTTTCAATCCCGAAACCTGGTCACGTTGGATTTCCCCGCCAAAACGCTATATCTGAATCGGGTTAGCCAGGGACCGTTTATTGACCGACTGATGCGCGAGCGCGCAAATGCGGAAGGGCTTTCAGCGGTTCAATTTTTGAAGGGACTTGCCGGCCAGGGCCGTCTCCCGGGCTGGTCCGCGGGTGATCAGACGGCCCAAACGGAAACGACGATTCAATTCCACTTTTCGTATCCCCACATCGTGACGGTGGACGATTTGCAAAAGAAAGGAGACCCTTCGCTTTATCACTATCGAGTCACGCGTGAGTCTGCCAGCGGTCCCTGGAAACTCGTCAAGGCATGGCGAACTAACGCCAAAGGGACTATGCTTGCAAAATATTTGCCGAAATGAAACTCTTGAAAGCTCTGAGGCGGCGATTGGCGATTGGTTTGCTTTTCCCTGGCCTCTTCCCGGGAAGCGCATTTGGGGCTTCTTCGCCTTTTTTTACGGTCCTCCCCATGGCGCAACGGCCGCCTGACGTCCTAATCAACCTGGATGCCGGTTTCGGTAACTGGATCATCGTCAACCTTCACCTGGCCGGTGGCGAAGCTTTTCCCGCCGTTCTGGATACGGGCTGTCCCACCACATGTCTCGACAAATCTTTCGAATCAAAACTCGGGAAATGCATCGAGACGAATACCCTTTGGGATTTTGGCGCGAAATCTCAGGTCGGCGTCTTTCTCGCGCCAAAACTGTTTCTGGAAAGCGCGCCCTTAGTGAAGATCGGCCCGTACGTGGTGACTGACAATTGCAAAGAGATTTCCAGCGCCGTCGGTCACCCCGTCATGGGAATCCTGGGCATGGATGTTCTTCAAAACTACTGCATCCAACTCGATTTTGTGGCCCGCAAAATCCGCTTTATCGATTATGACCGCGCGGTGAAAAGTCGCTGGGGCACGGCCTTCGCGCTCATGGATCTCGGTGATGGTTGCGTGGCGATCGATGAGAATCTGGCGGGTGTCCCCGGCCCCGGTTCCCTGGTTGATACCGGCTACAATCAGGATGGCTGGCTCGTGCCCGGCCTTTTCGACCAATGGACTAATCATGAAACGCCTCTTCACGGGCATGACGTGCATTCACCCAACGGCGTGCTTGGCGATCAGATTTATACGGGGCTGAATTTAAGAAAGGTGGACCCTAAGTTAATCGCCACCGATGATGCCCACATTAAGCTCAACGGAATTGGGCTCCGCTTTCTGGCGCGTCATCTGGTCACGCTCGATTTTCCCGAACAAACACTGTACCTCAAGTGTATCGACAACGGCCCTCCGGTTGATAAAGAAATGGAGTCGCAAAGAAAATCTGAAGGAAAGTCCGCGGTCAAATTTCTGAAAAAACTCGAGCTCCAGGGGCATCTTCCCGGCTGGTCAAAAAGCGAC
>DASYZW010000129.1:0-9618 GCA_035945915.1 Verrucomicrobiia bacterium
CCAGTTGCTTAAGCACGACATTGAGATTGAACAGGAACAGCATCGCCGAAATCACGAGGATGCCCATGGCGTCGCGGAAATAATTCAGTTCAGGCATGCGATTGAACCAATACAGGAACGGGCAAAGTCCAAGATTGATCATCCCCAATAGTTTTGCGCGATCGAGGGCGTTACGCCATGGCCGTTCCTGCCTTTGGAAGCTGCTCATTTGCCTAAGGGCGTACAGGAGCAGGACGTTCACGGCCAGCGCCGGCAAGATTTCAAATGGCTCGATGAAGCTCAAACGCGCGGTTTCCGCGCAAACGATCAGCGCGGCGGGCAGGCCCCAAAACAGGGCCGAAAGGCCCCGCGTCAGTTTACCCAGCGAACGAAGCAATTCAGGGTCGGGCGTCGGAGTCGGCATTGACTAAAGGGTCAGGATAGAAGACTCAATTAGAAATTAAAAAGGAAATTTGAAAATGCGCGGCATTTTGATTTCCCGTGTCCAGGCGGACTTTATCCGTTTTGCGCGCGCGCAAGCCCTCAAGAATTGGCGATGCGAACATTCCCGCCGCATTAAGCAGAACGTATCCCCTGAATCGCTTTAGCGGTTCGAGACTTCCATCGGGAACTTCACCCACCAGGAATCGCCGCTGTGTTCGACCAGTTTGTTATGCGGAACGTGTCCATTGACACGAATTTCGGCCGGGTCGGGAGTTTCCATAAAGGGGCCAAGTCTGACGGCCATCGGGCCAATGTTTTTATCAGCGCCGATTTCCAAATTCATGCCGTTGCGAGAGCGCGCCAGTTTATAGTGAAGAAGCGTATTTTCCATTTCACCCGAAATTTCAGCCAGCACGGGATATTTCGTTACCGTGATTGCATTCCAATTCAGAGGAAGCCGCGGATAAAATTGCAAACGATCCGGATGAGTATCGTCCACGCCAATAACCAGGCGAAGCGTTTTGATTATTTCGGCTTCCTGGACGCCGTTGCCAAGGTCGCCGGCAGGGAACCAATAATGGCCGCTCGGGTCAATTTGGGCGCCTTCGGGTGAAATGAAACAGCCGATGCGGGGATTATAGATTTGCTTGGCGATCCAATCCAACATGACGGTCGCATCGCGCATGCGATCCAGGAGAAGGGCGGATTCAGTGACAAATCCCTGACCGTAGCCCATGGCCTGCCCATAGAATCCGAACGGCCGGTAAGTGTCGATCAACCGTTGCAAGGCTGCTTCATCCACCGGCCGCCAGCTAGTGGTGTCGTTGTGGGGAGCGAAACCATCGTAATCCGCGGTCAGAATTAACGGTCCCAAAACTGTTGGATGCGTGGGCCACCCGGCGTAATCGAGTGTCCAAACAATGCCGTATTTTGGATCGTTAATGATATACTGGGCTGCCATTGCACCCTGCATTCGGTCGGCGTATCGCCGCCATTGTGAGGACGAATTGGTCTGCCCGATAGAATCGGCCATGACGGAAAGAGCCCGGAGAGCGTTCATGCAGGCGTAATCGCCATAGACGGAATAGCCGTTGCCATGGGCGCATTCGCCGGTGGTATGAAGTATGCAGTTGGTGGCGCCCGAGATCTCCGGATGGTCCAATTGCCACACGATCCAATTGCCGGCGTTTTTAATGTCCGGCCATCTGGCGCGGAGCCAATCATCGCGATCGGGAAGACGTTGCCAAAGCTTATAAAGAAACATTGTCACCAGGCCGTGCCCATCATTCTCAAACGGAGGCGCGTTTTGTGGACGATTGGCGACGCGGCTCCAGTGAGGAAGCAGAATATGGCCGTGATATGCCGTTGCGGGATTTGTCCATAGATTGGCCATGCGCAGGCAATAATCCGCGCAGCGCAAGGCATCGTTCGTGTAGCCAAGTTCCGTCAACTCCTGGAGGCTGCGGCCCATGTCGCGCGACCACGAGGTGGCGTAATACATGCCGGCGTTCGTCTCAAAGGTTCCAAATCCGGCGCCGTTCCAGGAAGTAGCGCCCTTCGTGGACGTGTGATACATGCCGTCAGTGTCAACCTTGTCGGAGATGTCCTGTACGTTGAATGAAAAAGCGTTCGCGAGGACTTTTGCGTAAATGCTGCCGGAAAAGGATACTTCCGGGCCGGCATAATGATGCGGCGTTTCCGGAGTCACGTGACTGCCCAAAAAGTTTTTGTCGCTGTTGTATAGCGCCATCGAAAGTTTATTTAAATTCCTGCGCGACCGTTTTTCGTCGGCTCCGAGCGCCCGAAGCGGTTTCGCCTTGATAAATGTTTGAAATTCCGGCGGGAACGCGTCCGGCGAAAGAATGGCGGCCCTGGGAATTTGTTCTGCATTCGACGTCTCGAAGGTCAATCCGTTGAGCATCAAGGTCCCGGACTTGTCTGTGGAGTTGACGATGGTGATGCTTCGAATCGGCTCAGGTTTTGGCGTGATGACCGCCACATAATTGCCATCCTCCACTGGAGCAGGGGGATAAAGGTTAAGCGCGTCGGTGAACGCTTTCCGAAGTTGCGCGTCGGTTGGGAATGGCTGCTGATATCGGTAAAACGGGCGGCCGAACCAGACGCTTTCACCTAAAATCAATGGGAAAACCTCATTTGAGCCGTCGGCGTAGGTAAGCTGAATTTGACCCAGGTCATCGCCGATAAAGAATCGGACCGAATGGTTGGTCGGATCAGACCAGCAACTGATTGTGGCGTCTTCCGCCATACCCAGGAGGAATATGCGCCCGGCTTGCGCTCCGATTTCCAATCGCGCGGAGCCATTGGAAAAGGGCAGGCTTCCGACGATGAACGGAACGCCGTCACGGAGGATGATTTTACGCTTCGAGATTTGCGCGCCGTGAGCCAACGGAATGGACTGAAATTTGTCCTGGCTCCCGGAGCCTGCGGCTCGCAAGGAAGACGGGAAGCCGGCCAGCAAAAATCCAATAACGGTGAGAGCGCACGAGATGGATTTAACGGTGGTCATATCTTGGCTCGTTCACGCTGCCACTTTTTTCGGCATTTCCGGATGGTTCGGCCCAAAATGCTTCAATATGACCATCGGTTGAAATTGGCTGTGATTTGAAATGGTCACGCCATTTTTGGCAGCGGCTTCGCTGACGAAATATTCGTCGTTGGAGGCCTGGCCGAAACGCAGCATCACAGACGCTTCGGCGTCATAGACGCCAAATTTGCCATGACCCTGAATGACAATGCAGCCGTAGGCTGCGCCGTCTTTGACCTTAACTGTTTGTCCCGGCTGGAGGGTCAATTCTTTGGCGGAGACATAATCGTTGGCGTAAATCACCCATTTCTCGGTGTGTTGCGCATCCGAGTGTTTGCACACGAGCGGTTTGCGGAAATAATGTTTCTTGTAATTGGGATCAATGTTCTTTTTCCAATCCATCAGGCTTATCACGTAGTCAACATCCCGCTTTTTATCGGGCGGACAATTCTCCACAAGAAAATCGTAAGGATAGACTTCGTGCGACGTAATGTTTTCATACACCGAGTTTACATCGCTGTTCCATTGCGGTTCATATGTCAAAACAGACCCCGGCGCATGCACGACCCCGGGTGGTGTGTACCATCCAGTGCCAAGTTCAATGCGATAGGCCCGGGACAATTCGGTGATGCGGTTGTCGCCCCGTTCAAACATCAATAACCGCTCGCGGACCATTTCTTTGGTCGTGTCCGGGTCGAAGCCAAAGTAGGTGACGGGAAATTCTCCGGGATAATTGTTCATTTCGGGCGGGAAGTAATAGGCCTCCGGCTTGCCCAGGCGGCCAACCCGCGCCGCGTCTTCGAAGCTCAAGTGCAAGTGGTGGAACAACGGCGCGAGATAATCGAAAAATTTCGAGTACATCGGCCAGCCGCCGTATTTCTTCATGAGGTCTTTGCCCACGATCTTGTCCTTCAACTGATTCACGACGTCTTTGAGCAGGAACTTTTCGGACAGTTTGTTGCTGAAAGGGAGGACGTAGCTCATGCCTTCATCCGGGGGCGCCAGTTCGCCGTTCATTGCGGGGATGACGGACGAAAACCAGCGTTCTTTTATCGAACCGCGTTTCGTTCCCAGGGCATAGTAATCGTCGGGGTGCAGGCGCAGGCGGCGGCCGGCCTTGCTGAAGCGGCGGGGGACAAAAACAGGAATTAATCTCAGGATACCCTGTCCCTGGTCAAATGTTTCATCAATTCGTTTGGGGGAATGTTTCATATAATTCGGTAATTGCTCAACCCGGTGAATCGGCGGCGTTTCTATTGGGCTGTCTCGCTTTTTGCGACGCCCGTAATGCGGCGAATGTATTCCACTTCCGACGGGTTGTATGGCGTGCCGTCGGTATGAAAGATATCGTGAAACCACAACGGCGGCTCCGCCGTGTAGGCTTTATCCCAGGAATCCCAGGGATAAATTGTTTGCGTCTTGCCGGAAACAAATCCCCAATTGAATGCGCCTACATTATTTTCCTTAAACCATCCGAGGATGGGATTGAATGTGCTTCCCATCGGCCGCGCCATGTATTCGGTACAGATAATTGGCCGGTTATAGCGACGGAGATTCTGGACGCAGTTTTCCACCGATTCCAACCTGCCGTAATTATGAAACGTGATGATATCCGATTCGCTGACCTGGATTTTATCGAACGCGGAGAATCTCGCCGGGTCAAAATCGCCTTCCCACAAGCCTGAGGTAAGGGGCTGGCTCGGATTCATTTCGCGCGCCCAGGCATAAACATCCTGGAGCAAAAGCAGGGCTGAGTCGCTTTTTCCAGTTGGTTCTTCTTCGCCATAGGAACGGCCGTTCATGTTGTGGGGTTCGTTATAGACGTCCCAGAAGGCAATCCGCTTATCGTTGCGAAAATGGCCAACGATGTCCTGGACGTAAGGCTTTAGTTCATCGAGCCGCTCGGGATGCGCCATATACTCGGAACCGGGGCATTGGACCCAGCCGGAGTTATGTACAAAAGGGCGGGGGGCCGGCTGCGGTCCAGGATGCGGATTTGGGTTCCAGCATGAATCAAAGAGCACAAACATGACTTTGATGTGATGTTTATCGGCGATCTTCAAAAAGCCATTGATGCGTTTCAAATAGCCTTTGCGGTCCTCCTGCCATGGGATGTCATGAAGAAAAACACGAACGCAGTTGAATCCGAGTCCCTGTGCCAAACCCAATTCGCGGTCAATGGTTTTCGGATCATAAGTGGCGGCCTGCCACATTTCCAATTCATTGACCGCGGTGCTCGGAATGAAATTGCAGCCCACCAGCCAGCCGGTTTTCTTTCCCCATTCGTTGGCTTTTTCTTCGCTCCATCGGTCCCCTCCGCCAATTTCGCAATGCGTCCGAATCGCAAATCCGCCAAGTAAGAAAATTGGAACGAGGAGTTTTAAAAAAATTCTCATTTACTGATTCGTTTGCTCGAATTGTGCCACGTTGTTTGTCGTTACGAGTTGAAAGGGGATGTAATTGTCGTGTTTTACCGGTTTCCCCTGCACGAGATCCGCGGCAAGATCGACCGCGAGGGTCCCTTGTCCTTTCGCATCTTGAAATACGGTGCCCACCATTTTTCCATCGGCAACTGCTTTCAACGCGTCCGGAATAGCGTCAATGCCGATCACTGCGATTTGACCTTCCTTGTGCGCCGCTTCGATTGCCTTCAGCGCGCCCAGCGCCATTTCATCGTTTTGAGCGAGCACCGCATCGATCTTTTGCCCGGAAGACAGCCAATTCTCCATCAAGGTGAGCGCTTCGGCCCGGCTCCAGTTGGCCGTTTGCTCGGCGACGACTTTTATACCCGGATTTTTAGCCAAATCGTCGCGAATTCCCTCGGAACGCTGTACCTCTGCCGAGTGGCCGTTTGGACCATGGATAATGACCACGTTGCCTATGCCATGCAACACGTCCACGATGCGCTGGGCTTCGATCCGTCCGGCTTCGGCGTCTTCGGACCCTACGTATGCACTGGCCTTATCCAGGTTCGAGACAATGGCATTCACCACGACTATCGGTTTATGAGACTGGACGGCCAGGTCCACTGCATGCGCCGATCCTTCTTTATCGTAGGGATTCAGGATAATGGCGTCCACCCCGCGAGTAATGAAATCCTGCACCTGGGAAATTTGATTTTCGGCGTTACCCTGGCCGTCCGATTCAATCAGGTTCACATTGAGCTTTTTCGCCTCGGCGCGGACGGCGTCCTGGATATTGATAATAAATTCGTTCTGCAGGTTTTGGTAGGTGATGCCAATCGTGATTTGCTTCCGGGCGGGAGCAGATGAGACTTCCTGGTCCTTCCGGTTGCAGCCGCAAAGGGCGGTAACGAACAACGCTGCCAGCAGGCATTGGCTGATTCCATTTAATTTCATCAATTTCATGTGACTAATCCTTTCTTCAGAATGATATTTCCGTAGCGCGCCATTTCGCCGGTTGCGACAACCGCGTACGCCTTTTTGGCGCGTTCGTAAAAGGCGTGGCGTTCCATCATTTCAAAATCCGGGAAATGCGACTCATGTTTTTGCGCAGTTTTTTTGTAAACAGGCCAGATCTCCGGCGTGTAGTTGTCTCCGGGCACTACCGCCATGAGGGCCGCGGAATGCTTTACGAACGTATCGAGCGGGAAAAGTTGCAAGATGGCGTCGAGCAATTGCGGCCCGCCCAGCCCGTCGCACCGCACGAGACGTTGCGCATGACTGGCGGCCGGAAAATTGCCGTCCGCAATAACGATTTCGTCGCCGTGTCCCATCTCCATCAAGATTTTCAGGAGATCGGGCGGCAAAATATTTGGAATACCTTTGAGCATATTATCCGTTCCTGGATTTTCTATCCAATAGCACCGCGCAGACGATGATGGCGCCTTTGACGACCTGCTGCCAATAAGAGGACACACCCAGCAAATCCAATCCGTTGTTCATGACGCCAATGATCAACACGCCGACAATCGTTCCGGCCATAGTGCCCACGCCCCCGCTCAAACTGGTGCCACCAATCACGACTGCGGCGATGGCGTTTAGTTCATATCCTTCCCCGGCAGACGGCGCGCCGGACATCACGCGTGACGACTCGACAATTGCCGCCACGCCGGCCAGGGCTCCGGCGATGGCATATACTCCAATGAGAACCCGGTCGGTATTGACGCCCGAAACTTTGGCGGCCAGTTCATTGCCGCCAACTGCATAAACATAGCGGCCAAATCGGGTAAAGTGCAAAATGAAAATGCCCGCAAGCACCGCCGCCATGACAATGCCGCCGGGGCCGGCGAGTCCGTCCCCAATGGCGTCGTAAGCCGTGCTCAAATTTATTTCCGGCCGGCCCTGGGAATATACCAGCGCCAACCCGCGGGCGACTGTCATCATACCGAGTGTGACGATGAATGGCGCCAGGCGTCTCTTTGCAATTAATATGCCGTTGACGATACCGCAGGCCAGCCCAGTCAGAATTCCCATGGCAAGGGGTACCACCAGGGAATGATATCCATGGCCTTCCTCGTTTCCCCTGGCAAACGAAGTTGCGACAACCGCCGATAACGCCAGTACCGAGCCGACGGATAGGTCGATGCCCGCGGTAACGATGACCAGCGTCATGCCAATCGCCAGGATTCCATTCACTGAAATCTGCTGGAGAATATTCTCGATATTTCCCAGCGATCGAAATGGCGGTTCCCAAATGGCCAGCGTTCCAGCCAGAATAACGAGGGCAAAATAGATCCCGTATTTGGAAAAGAATACGCCCGCATTCCGCCAGTTGACTTTTCTCGCCTCCATGCAGCCTTAATTGGCGCTCCAATTTCCCATGGCGGCCTTGATGATGTTTTCCTGGTTAAAGTCATCTCGCGCGAATTCAGCCGTGATCCGGCCGTGATATAACACGATTAAGCGGTCGCACATCCCCAAAATCTCCTCCAACTCGGACGAAATCATGATGACGGTGGCGCCCTGTTCGGTCAGTTGGGCGATGATCTTATAGATTTCCGCCTTGGCGCCGATATCAATGCCGCGTGTCGGCTCGTCTAAAATAATGATCTCAGGATTGGTCAGAAGCCATTTTGCCAGGACCACTTTCTGCTGGTTTCCTCCGCTCAATGTTCGAACGATCTGGCCTCGATGTCGGGTTTTAATCCGCAATCTTTCGATTTCGGCATCGACAACGGCATTTTCCTTTCGGAACTGCAGGAGTTGCCCGAACAGGGAAAAGGATTTCAAATTGACGAGCGTGACATTGTCCCGCACGGATGCCTTCAAATTTAGGCCTTTCGTCTGCCGGTCTTCAGTAATAAAGGCCATCCGATGACGAATGCCATCGGTGGGCGATTTAATTTGAATTTCGCGCCCGCGGATTTTGACGGCGCCTGCATCGGGGCGGCGCAGGCCAAAAATGGTTTCCATTACTTCACTTCGGCCGGCGCCCATCAGGCCGGCCACGCCGAACACTTCGCCCTTTTTGACTTTAAAGCTAATATTTTCGAAAAGGCCGCGGCGCGTGAGGCCGTCGACTTCAAAGATCGCTTCGCCGCCTGGCGCGGCGTTGCGTTTGGGAAACATTTCGCTGATTTTGCGGCCGACCATGAGTTTGACCAGGGTCTCATGATCGAGTTTTGCGGCCGGTCGCGTCTCAATGTATTGGCCGTCGCGCAATACGGTGATAGTGTCGGAAATACGGAAAATTTCGTCCATTTTATGCGAAATGTAGATGATCGCTATGCCGCGAGCTTTCAGCCCGCGGATGATTTCAAAAAGCTTGGCAACTTCGCGCCCGGTGATTGCCGAGGTCGGCTCATCCATGATGATGATCCGCGATTGGTATGATACCGCTTTAACAATTTCGACCAACTGCATCTCCGCCAGGGAAAGATCGGCCATGATTTTGTCGGGGTTGATTGCGACATCCGTTTCGCGGAATAGTTCCAGCGTTAATTGACGCTGCTTGCGCCGGTTGACGACTCCGGTAAAGGGATAGCATGGTTCCTTGCCGAGAAAGATGTTTTCAGCTACAGTCATTGCGCGCACCGGATTCAGTTCCTGATGAATCATGGCGATGCCCAAATCAAGGGCTTCCTTTGGTGATTTGATTTCGACTTTTTTGCCGTCCAGGCAAATTTCCCCTTTGTCCCTTTGGACAATGCCGGAAAGGATCTTCATCAGCGTCGACTTTCCCGCTCCATTTTCACCCATTAACGCATGGACTTCGCCGGCTTTTATCTCCAGGCGGACGTTGTGGAGGGCGGGTACGCCCGAATATGCCTTGGAAATGCCATCCATCCTTAACAGGAAATGTTCTGAGCTCGATTGCGCTGGCATCTTCCGATGGAGTTGTTTTCAATTCATCTTAATCATCCGTGACCACAACACCAGAATCTAATGATTGAGGGTTTGCGACTATTTATTGAGGTTTTGCGGCAGAGCACGGTTAATATTCCCTCCGAATTGGACGTCCGAAAATGGCGAGCAGCCTTTTTGTGCCCTGGGTAAAGTGCGTTATGATTTTAAATCCGGACCAATGCTATCAGGCTGTCCTGACGCGCGACGCGCGTTTCGATGGGCGCTTTTTTGTTGCCGTCAGAACGACGCGCATTTATTGCCGCCCCATTTGCCGGGTGAAGGCGCCGATGCGAAAGAACTGCGAATTTTTCGGCCATGCCGCCGCGGCCGAGTTGGCGGGAT
>DASYZW010000130.1:0-11626 GCA_035945915.1 Verrucomicrobiia bacterium
AGACATCGCCGACTCCGCAAAAGCAGACGCCGCAACAAGGGAAAGAGAAACCAGAACAAGACAGCCGGTTTTGGCAAAAGATACAAATATTCTGGGCATGTTGTAATGCCACAAACTAAACAAAAGCTCCGACGGGTTGAATCGCCAAATCTGGCTATGTTTTTGACACCCACGAAATATTTCAATTTACTCAGGCAGTCATTCGGATTTCGCCCAATATTTCTTACCACAAACTCCGGTTTCGCCGGGGCGAGAAGATTATCGGCTTAGCGCCGGCCGGCCCGGAGTAAAAGCACTGGAACACTAATGCTGTGGCGAACCCGTCGTGATGCGCTGCCCAAAAGCAAATCGGCCAAAAACCCGTGTCCGTGGGTGCTCATGGCCACGAGGTCGCATCCGTTTTTTTCCACCCACTTGACTATCTCCCTGCCAGGATCGCCATAGGCCAGTTCAGCTTTCGCATCAATACCGTCAGATTGAAATTCAGCACGGACTTTTTGCAGGTATTCCGAATCTTCCGCAATTTCGGGGCTAATGGCGTCCGGGCCATAGGTGCGGGCCGCCCAACCATCGGCCACGTGGAGTAACACGATGTGGCTATTAGCCATCCTGGCAAGCGGCTTGACGTGCTCGATGATCGCCCGGTCAGACCGCGTACCATCCAGTGTTACGAGAATTTTTTTATACATGCGCCAGCATTTTCGTCAGTGGCCGGCAACCACCTGCCACGCTTGCTTCAGCGCGTCCCGCAGGCCGTAAACATCAAAAGCGGTAATCAGCAGCGCCGAACCCCAGCCTGAAATCAACAGAAACCAACCGAGCCGCCACTGCCCCATTCTTTTGCGTGAACTCGCAAAATGCAACAACGGGAACATCGCAAATGGCAATTGCAGCGCCAGGACGACCTGGCTCAACACAAGCAAATCATTAACATTATTCGCCCCGCGAACGCCAATGAAAATAATCGTGGGAATGATGGCCAGTGAACGGGTTATCAAACGGCGAAGCCATGGCGAAATCCGCCAGCGCATGAAGCCTTCCATCACGACCTGTCCGGCCAATGTCCCGACAATCGTGGCGCTTTGCCCGCTCGCCAACAGGGCAATCGCAAAAAGCCAGCTGGCCGCCACCGTGCCCAATAATGGAGCCAACGTCAGATAGGCTGCCCGGATCCAATCGGTTGAATCGTTGAGCTGGACCGACTGGCCGCCAGCCACCGCAACGCTGCTCTTGCCAAAAAAGACCAGCGCCGCGAGCACCACAATCGCAGCGTTCACCAGAAAGGCGACCGACAAATTGGCGGAAACATCAATCGTGTTATAACGAATTGCCATTCGTATCGATTCCTCGTCCTTTTGAAACTTGCGACTCTGCACCAGCGCCGGATGCAGATATAAAACGTGCGGCATTACGGTCGCGCCGATAATGCCGATCGCGACATAAATCATAGCCGGGGAGGCCAAATGCGGGGTTATGATCGCCCGACCCATTTCCAAAAAGCCCGGTTGTGTCTGGGGCAACACAAAAATTTCGATGAAATAGCACACGGCAATCGTCAGAACCAACAGCAGCACGATCGCTTCGATCATTCGCATGCCGAGCCGCTGAAGGCCCAGCAGCAACAGGACGTCCGCACCCGTGATAATAACCGCCCAGAAAATCGGGATATGAAACATCAGGTTTATGGCCACTGCGCTCCCCAGCACTTCAGCCAAATCACATGCGATGATGGCCACTTCCGCCATCAGCCAATTCGGCACGCGGGTCCATCGGGGATACCAATCGTAGCAGCACTGCGCGAGGTCCCGTCCCGTGGCTACGCCCACTCGTGCGGCGATGATTTGAAGGAAAATCGCCATAAGGCTTGCCAGCGCCACTACCCAAAGCAGTCCGTACTTGAACTGGGCGCCTCCGGCCAGGTCTGTGCCCCAGTTGCCAGGGTCCATATAAGCGACACTCACCAGGACAGCGGGCCCCAAAAAAGCGGCCATCTGTTTCCAAAAACCGGCCCGGGCCAACGGCACCGAAACGCTGCCGTGAAGACCTTCCAGCGAGAGATGGTTCCGGCTCGGCGCCACGCCGTCGTTGCCATTTTTTGAAGTCAGCGGCTCTTTCGGCTGTGTATCCATGATTAAATCCGCCCGCGGCGCCGGGCTCGAACGGCAAAACCCGGCCGGCCCACCGATGTGGCGGCGGTTGTATTATGTTGCCCGATATTCATAATGTAGTAAATGCTACATCATCTTTCCCGCCTGTCAAACAATCTTATCATGGCAACCTGGAATAGTTTCTCGACGTCCGGAAAAGCACCCGGTAAATTTATCGCCGCGATGCCCACAAAAAAATCAACTCCGGCGGCTCGAAAGCCAAAGAATGGAGCTGTAAAATTCCAGGCCGAAAATTTATTGCACACGCGCCGCGAACATGCCAGAGAGGTCGCCGAGGATTATGTGGAGGCTATCGCCGATTTGATCACCGAAACCGGAGAAGCGCGTGTGGTGGACATCGCCGAAAGGATTGGCGTCACGCACGTCACCGTAATCCGAACAATTGAACGATTGCGTAAGATGGGATTTGTCAAAGCGGAACCGTACCGCGCCATTTTTCTTACCGATAAAGGACGAACGTTGGCCGCCGCCTGCAAAAGCCGGCATGAGACCGTGGTTTCTTTTCTCCGTTCACTAGGAATTCCTGAACGCGTGGCGGAAATGGACGCCGAAGGCATCGAACATCACGTCAGCCCGCAAACGTTGGCAGCCTTCAAGATTGCTCTCCGGAACGTCAGCCGCTGAATTTCGTCTTTTGGAAACACAGCGGAAAACTCCAATTCCAGGTAAAATCACGTTGCGGGTTTGAAATATTTGCCGGCCATCGTGACACGATGCCCTGCTGCAAGTCTAAACTTCCGGCTACACCCCGGCCTCAACCCGTAATCCAATAAGGAAACCAAGATCAATCGTCATTTTTTCCCACGTTCGCGCTATTTGCGTGGAATCTGTTATACTTAAGCCGTCTTGGCCGTTTCGGCGCCGGCTTTCCAGGTGCGCTTGGGCGCTTTCATCACGAGGCCCTTTTTAATGGCGCTGGCTGAGACACGCACGTAACGGACTTCGCCGCTGGGCAACATCGCTTTGACGCGCTGCAGGTTGGGCATGAATTTCCGTTTGGTGATCGCAGTGAGGTGGGTACCGATACCACCGGATTTCTTCGCCTTACCAGAGCGCCAGATAATGCTGCCCTTCATCGGGCGTTTGCCAGTAAATTCACAAATGCGTGCCATAATTTTTAAAATCAGTTAAAGAGAGCAGAAAATAGCGATTTTAAGCCAAACAGCAAGTCATTTTTGTCGGATATTCGCTTTGACCAGCAAAACCGAATCAAAACTCAATCTTTCGGCCGCGAGACGGCCTGGATCGTTTCCACTTTGCTGATCAGCCATTCGCCCTCAGTTTTTTGAAACGTCATGTTGAGTTCCTGAATGATGGCGTCACGCTCGCCAGAAAGCGTTGCGTCCACGGTAATATCCGCCGTCGCGGAAGTTTTGTCGGGCGCCACGGCTATGTTCACGTCAGGGAACTTCACGTCCAATTGCGTGAGTTGCTGGCGGGACGCGAGCGCCGCGGCCTGGATCTCAGCCCTTCCAGTCATCGTTTCCTGCTCATGGCCGGGGACCGTGATGTTCAGCTCAACATTGCTGGAGAAAAAGTCGGCAACATTTTGCGCATGGGCAAGCTTGACAAGATCGTTTTGACCTTGCGAAAACGAAGCGTCTTGCGCGAGCTTTGCCAGCCGTTGGCGGATGATTGTTTCCGGGCTGGGAAAAAATATCGTCCACAGCCAGAAGCCTAAAGCCGCCAACGCCGCCAGCACAACCAGTCGGAAAATAATTTTCATAAGAGCATTTTACCAACAATACGGTCCCGATCCACTTTTCCAAAATAATGATCCTGCCAGCGCATGCTTCGATTATCGCCCACGATGAAATATTCATTTGGCCCGAGCTTCACCGGCGAGAGTGTCCAATCACAGGGCCCTTTTTCATAAGGCTCGTCCAAAGGATTTCCGTTTATGAATACGCGGCCATCGTTGAAAGAAACCGTTTCGCCCGGCAACCCGATGATGCGTTTCATCAACATCATATGCTTTCCAGCCCAGGCGCGAACCGCGACAACGTCTCCACGCCGCGGCTGATGCCACAGGTAGGCAAGCTGGTTGATTAAATTGATGGACCGGTTCTTGTAGGTCGGCGCCATACTGATGCCGTCCACCTGGGCCGGCAGCAACGCAAAATGAAATAACAAAAAGCTGACGACAACTAGGATGAGGATACGGAGCAGGGTTCTCTTCGGGTTGCGGCCGACTGCAACAATTTGAAGCCAATGCGGGCGCGCCTGAAGATTGTCGCCGGATTCAGTTTGTGCCGTCATTTCAAAAATTTTCGCGGAACCGGGATATTTCGCAACTGGATTCGTGGCGTGAATGCCTAAAACTTGGCCTGAAAAACTCTTGTTTAATTTCACCTGTCATGGTTATCTCTCTGAATGAATCGAGGACGTTCCCTCGCAGGCTTAATTCGAGTTGAAATTTGCATTACAACGCTGGCGATTTTGTCTCTTTTGATTCCCGCCGGCGCCAGCGCTAAAGACATCCAAACGCTCGACGAACTCCGGCAAAAAATGTCGGCATTTGTTTCGCAGCCGCGCTTTGACGGGGCGCTTTGGGGTATCAAAGTCATCTCGCTCGACACCGGGTTAACGCTTTTTGAAACCAATTCTGTCCGCCTGATGAGCCCGGCATCCAATTGCAAACTCTTTACCGGGGCCGCCGCCCTTGATCGTTTTGGTGGTGACTACAAGATTGCCACCCCCATCTATGCGACCGCGAGGCCCAATGGCCGCGGCACGATACATGGGAACTTGATTATTGTCGGCCACGGCGATACGACTTGGAATTCGCGCCGGTTTGGAACCAATTTCTGGGACATTTTTGAGCCGTTCGTCACTGCGCTCGCGAATGCAGGGGTCCATCGCGTTACCGGCGACCTGATCGCTGACGCGACTTACTTTCATGGCGAACCGACGGGAGGCAGCCTGTCGATTGATGATTTTGAGAATGGTGAGTGTCCTTACATTTCGGCAATCACGCTCAATGACGGGCTGGCCCAGGTGCAAGTATCGCCCACGACCATCGGCGCGCCTTGCAGCCTCGCCATCCAACAGCCGGACATCAGCTTTGTGTTCAGCAACTGCACTACGACGGTTGCGAGCGGCGGCGAACACCACATCGATTACTATCTGCCTTATGGCCAACGAATCATTTACGTGTTTGGCCAATTGCCCATTGGCGATGGCGGCGAAAGCCTGGACATTCCTGTGCTGGATCCGGCGAATTGGTTTGCCGCCGCCCTCAAGGACGCCCTTGCGCGCCATGGAATAAAAATTTCCGGCAAAGTGCGGGGAGTTGCCTGGCCGCAGTCGCCCGTCTTAACGTCGCAGGACGTTAAAATCACAGAAGTCCTCTCCCCGCCGTTGCGGGAGGTGATTCGTTATTATATGAAGCCCTCGCAAAACCTCGAGAACGATACGGTGCTGGCGGACCTGGGCGAATCAACGCGCGATGCGAATACGCCCGTGTGGCGAAGTTCCGAACAACTTGGCCTGGCTGCCATCCGCCAGTTTCTCGACACGAACGCTCTGCCTGCTGATCAATTGAAATTTGACGAAGGATCCGGCCTTTCCGACAACAACATGACGACGGCGAATTCCATCGTTGCTCTGTTACAATTCATGTGGCAACACCCGGCGTCCGCGGATTTTGTCGCGTCGTTGCCGATTGCCGCCCAGGATGGCACGCTGCGCCGCCGCTTCCATGATACTCCCGCTGCCGGCAACATCCGGGCCAAGACCGGAACTCTTCGGTGGGCGGCTTCATTATCCGGGTATGTCACATCGGCGGCGGGCGAACGTTTGGCATTCAGTCTCATGCTGAATCGTTACGATCCGCCGCCGCAATACGACAAGCATGGCGAGTTGGACGCGCTGGCTCTGATGCTGGCCGATTTTTCCGGACGCTCGGTTCCGGACGCCGCAACGCTTAGAGCGCGATTCGCCTCGTACGGGCAGGCGATCCTCGTCCATTTGCCCAGCGCGCCGTTCCCTGCCAGATCAAGGGCAAACGGCCACTGGTATCACAACCAGTTCTATTCCGCACAGGCGCATTACTCGGACGACTCTGTCGCCATCTTTATTCCGAAAGGCTTTCACCCATCTGACAAAGTCGATTTTATCGTTCATTTTCACGGATGGCGTCATACCGCAGCCGAAACCCTCAGTGAATACAACCTGGTGGATCAATTGACGGCGAGCGGAAAGAATGTAATTTTGGTCGTGCCCCAGGGGCCCCTGGATGTGCCCGATTCAGATGGAGGCAAACTTGAGGAAACAAATGGCTTTGCCCGGTTTATGGACGACGTGGTGGCGGCGGTCAAAAACAGTGGAGATCTCGGGCAAACAAATTTTGCGCTCGGCAACATTATTTTGTCCGGCCATAGCGGCGGCTACAAAGTCATGGCCTCCATCGTGGACCACGGCGGACTCTCCGATAAGATCAAAGAAGTTTGGCTGTTCGACGCACTTTATGCGGGCCGGGAAAATTTCGTGGCCTGGCAAAAAGCCGAAAATGGCCGGCTTCTGGATATTTACACCGACCACGGCGGCACCGAATACGAAACGGCGGACCTGATTTCATCTCTGAAGACGAACGGAGCCAATTATTGGACTGGAGAGGACACGGCTGTTACGCCGGACGAATTGCGAACGCACAAGTATGTCATCATGCACTCGGACATGCCGCATAACGATGTAGTTTCAAAACGGCACGCGTTTCAGGAATTTCTTGAAACAAGCTGTCTCGAGGACAAATAAAACGTCATCAGGACGGTCACCTAATGCCGTGAAAAGCCTTCTCATTCTGCTTTTCGCGTTACTCGCCCTTTTTTCTGCGGACGCCCAGGAGACCAACGCGCTGCCCCATCTCGAACCGGTGCCGCCATTGACGGATTTGCGGACTGTTGCAAAAACAAATGACATTCCCTTGGATGGCATTGGGCCGCTAAAGGGCACAAACGTCCTGCAAGGCGATTCGCTCACCACCCTCATTACTCTGCATCAGAAGCGGGGCCGTCTGACACAATGGCTGGTGTATTTCCAGGTAATCGCGGTCTCCAATGAGCCGCCTTCCCGAGCAGCGAATCCGATAGTCCTTTACAATTCCGCGGGAGACGAATTTCAATTTTCAAATATCCCGGTCACTTTCCGCATTCGCACAATTGGGCCTTACGTGGAATCCGCATCCGTTTGGGGCGCTCCGGTACCGAAAGACGATGACGCGCGCGCATCCGTCAACGGGACCTTTCTGGCCCTCGGGCTGGACCGATGCATGGCGGCGCTTTATCGGCTTGATCCGCTGATCCGCAATACGGGAACGACGAACTTTCATTTGAGAATAGCGGAAAAACCATTCCCGGATGCCACGGTAAAAAAGGCACAGAAACTGGTCGCCTTATTCCAGATCACTCCACAGGAAAGAATCGCCATGGCCACGGCGGAGCCGACCATGACGTCTTACTTCAATGCGGTGGGTGAGACGCCGGGCCTGGACGGCATCCTTTGGAAAGTCGTTAGTCTTCCATCCGTATGGTCCATCGTCAAACATCGCGGCATTTCAGCAAGGCTGAATTTTGACATGCACGGCATTCGACCGATTTCGCTTCCGCCGGCTTGGAACCTGCCGGGCCACGCTCCAATCTATGCGTTGCCGCTATCGCTTATCCTTAACGAAAAACCTGCATTAAACGTCACGCTGATCATCACCAGCCCAAATCCGTCGCTAGTGGCTTGCGGTGGAATTGTTGGATTTGTGGCGCAAAATCCGGACGACCAGCAGGATTACCTGACTCTTCGTGTCATCAGCGCGCGAAATGGAACTGCGTCAAAACGTTGAGCCACGTTGGTCCCGACTATGCCGCGGCAAGAACCGTTGGTAAGGGACAGCGGGCCGCAATGATTGTGGACGATGAATTGCAAATGTTCCACGCGCGATACGCGCGGTGATGGCGGCAGCGCACCGTCCCTACCACATCGGCAAAGATCTAGGACAGTGCCGGTGCGGAGCCGGTTATAACTTCTGCATTGTCCATGACCGTGGCACTGAATAGTATCTGTCCGGCCTTTGGCCCCCGGTTATATCAGCACACGCGCCAATGAAAATTACCCGATACACCGTTTTTCTCCTTCCTATTACTACCCTTCTTTTAACGGGTTGTCCGCACAACATCCCGTGTTCTTCGCGTCCGGCGGCGATGAGCAGCGCGCCCACCGATGGTGGAAGAACAGCTCCCATCGCGCCGGTCAAACTCGGCGTTGAAGTATTGTTTGAGAAGCACCTCGATTTGATCCGCGGCAAGCGAATCGGGCTCATTACTAACCCGGGCGGCGTGGATTCGCATCTGGATAGCATTGTTGAACTATTCCGCCGCCAGCCGGATGTGCATCTGGTGGCATTGTACGGTCCGGAACACGGCGTGCGAGGAGATGCCCAAGCCGGCAAGCCGGTTGCATTTTACTATGACGAACATTTTCATCTGCCCGTTTTCAGCCTTTATGGCCAGACGTACCGGCCGCCGGCAGACATGCTGACAAACATTGACCAATACATGCGGTCATACGACACGCAGCAGACCGGGAAAACGCCCGTCAACGGGGCTTTGAGCGGCATTGACGTGATGGTCTATGACTTGCCGGACGTGGGCACACGCGTTTACACGTTCGAAGCCACACTCGCTTATGCGATGCAGGCGTGCGCAAATGCCGGAATCCCGATTATTGTTCTGGACCGGCCCAATCCCATCGGCGGCGTGAGCATGGAAGGCCCGATTCTTGATTATCCGAAATATAGCTCGTTCATTGGACTCACGGCGACGCCGCTTCGCCACGGCTTCACCATGGGCGAGCTCGCGTTGTTCTACAACGACAACTTCCTCAAGAAGAAGGCGGACGTGAACGTTGTTCCGATGGAGAATTGGAAACGCGACGAATGGTTCGACCAAACCGGATTGCCATGGGTGATGCCCTCCCCGAATATGCCGCCGCTTGACTCGGCGATTGTTTATCCCGGCCAGGTCATGCTCGAAGGAACCGATTTGTCCGAGGGCCGCGGGACAACGCATCCATTTGAGATTTTCGGCGCGCCCTGGATAGACGGTTATCTGCTGGCGGAAAAGTTGAATGCATTGCATTTGCCGGGGGTTAAATTCCGCGAAATCTGGTTCACGCCCACATTTTCAAAATTTCAGAACCAACTTTGCGGCGGATGCCAAATCCACGTAATCAACCGGGACAAATACCAGGCCATTGCGACGACCCTGAACATTCTGGCGACGATCAAGCAGCTTTACGGCGATAGATTGGAATTTCACGCTACCTATTTCGACAAAGTGCTGGGCAATTCGACCGTTCGCGCCGGGCTGGAGTCGGGCGAACCGGTAGACCAAATTATTGCGGCGTATCAGCCCGGCCTCGACGCGTTTGCCAAATCACGGCAAAAATATTTGCTGTACCATTGATTGTCCGCTGGCGATTGATGGCAAGGAACGGATTTGTTCCTCCGCCAATCTATTCCGCCCAGGGCCGCAATCCCGAGATCCTCGAATGGAATGATAGACGGCGGTCATAGGAAAAAAGCGGCGTCACAGCCGCCATAATGACTTGCGCAGCAATGAAAGTCACCGCTTAATTCCGGAAACCCATGAAACGCTGGGCTATCCTGACTGTTTTTGTTTACGTGCTTGCACTTATACTGCTGGCGGTACCGGCCATTGTTATTGCATTCTCCGGGAAACACTTGTACTCCGTTAGCATGGCGGCGGCCGTGTATCGGCAGTGGTTTTATTGGCTTTGGCTGGCGTTACTGGCCGGCGGCCAGGCGCTCCTGTTACTATTGCCGATCAACATCGCCGACAAGCGATTGCCCGCGCGGCGCAATCTCAAAGTGCCGATCGTCGTGAGCGCCTTTCTTCTGGCAATGCTTGCTTTGGCGGGCGTGCTTTCTGTTCTTTCGGCAATATACGGCGACAACATTCCTCCTTATTACAACCTCGGGTACCAAATGCACGGGCAGGACACACCGATCGGCGCTTTTTTTACCGGCGTCGTGATAATGCTTATCTTCTGGCTGGCCTGGTTGATTGTGTTTCGCCGCGCGGCCGAACGGGACAATCCGGACGCGCTGATTAAACGCGCCACACGCTGGATGCTGCGCGGAAGCATTTTGGAGTTACTGGTCGCTGTCCCCAGTCATGTCATTGTGCGTCGACGCGACGATTGTTGCGCGCCGGCATTCACATTTTGGGGGATCGCCACGGGAATTTCGGTCATGCTCCTGTGTTTTGGGCCGGGCGTTTTCTTTTTGTTCGTTGAACGGTTTGAGCGATTGAGGCCGAAGGAGGCCCATAACTGAACGATCAGCCACCTGCCCGGAAGAAATCGCCATTAAGGCCGAAACTAATTCAGATTTGTTTCGGCCCAACCGGCGATGACGCCGTAATGGAATGTCATTTCGTTCGGATCATAATTCTTGTACCACTTGGCGTGGCCGTCAGAGAAGAGAATGCATTGTCCGCCGGAATGCACCTGCCAAAGCTCGTAAGGAATTCCGTTGGTTGGGCCACCAACGCAATTCTGCGAGTAATCGTCCTTGTCGGCATCGGCGGGGTCAAACGTATGGCCGCTCCCCTCTCCCACAGTATTATTGGGCACTCCGCAAGTATCGCCGGAAAGCACAAAGGCGGCCGGAAAACGGATCGATGATTCTCTGACTGAAGCTACGGCGCCACCGGATTGAATATAGGCCGCGCGAGTGCCGTTAAAATAGTTGAATGGCCCGCGCAGGGCCGGGGGCAATTGGACATTGCCGGGGCAATTATAGACGTTCGTACCCATCGTATAGGAATAAATCTGTTGCATCCAACTGGCCTTGCCCGTGTCGGGATCAATGGCGTTCCAATAAATATCGCCGCCGGATTCGGGATAAAGCTCCCCGTTATCATCGGCGAACATTTTCATCCCCATTCCAATTTGGCGCAGATTGGATACGCATTGCGCAGTCCAGGCGCGCTGTTTGGCCTGGTCGAGCACGGGCATCAGCATCGCAGCTAAAATAGCGATGACAGCAATCACTATAAGTAATTCAATAAGCGTAAAACCGTTGTTCCTTCTCATTTCTAATTAGACGGCGGACCGGGGAAAAACGTTTCATTTTTTTACGGAATGGGAACGTCGATTCGTTAAAACACGTTGAAACCTGAAGCGTTGATTCGGTTAGAGTCTTCTCGCATTGGCTATTATGACTCGGATTGTTTTTTTGGGGCCTGGATGTTCAATGGTTCAATATGGACCAAAACATCGCCGACTGAGGGCATTGTATCGCGGACTTTGTCCTTTACCGCATGCGCAATTTCGTGGGAACGCAGGACGGTCATTTGCGGGTCCACCTCCACGTGCATTTCAACAAAAAATTGGTGGCCGGCCTTGCGCACGAAACATTTTTCCACACTGGCCACGCCTTCAGT
>DASYZW010000131.1:0-1752 GCA_035945915.1 Verrucomicrobiia bacterium
GACTACTATGCGCAAAAACAAAACTATTCCGGTAATCATCGCCCTGTTCACTCTCCTGTTTTCGTCCGTCAGCGTCCGCGCCAGCGACGCGGACATTAAAATTCCGCCGTTGAACACAGTTACCTTCAGCGGCCTGGATGGTATTAGCGGAGTTTGGCTCATGTACGGCGGCCTGGCCGTATGCGCCCTCGGCATGATATTCGGAATTGTCCAGTACCAGCGAGTCAAGGCTTTGCCGGTTCACGATTGCATGGCGCGCGTCTCGCAGATGATTTGGGAAACCTGCAAAACCTATATGCTACAGCAGGGAAAATTCCTCGTCGTCCTGTGGTTGCTCGTCGCCAGTTGCATCTTCTTTTATTTCCGGGTGCTCGAGCATCTCAGTTATTCCGCCCTTGCCCTTATCCTCGGCGCATCCCTCGTCGGAATTAATGGCGCAGGCGCGGTCTCATGGTTCGGCATCCGCATCAACACCACCGCCAACTCCCGCACCGCATTTTCCGCCTTGCGCGCCAAACCGCTTGATACCCTCTCCATCCCCTTGCGTTCCGGCATGAGCGTCGGCCTGCTCCTGGTTTGCATCGAACTTTTCTTTATGATTTGCATTCTCGTCTTCCTGCCACGCCAATTGGCCGGTCCGTGCTTTATCGGGTTCGCCATCGGCGAATCACTCGGCGCGGCCGCTCTCCGGATTTGCGGCGGTATCTTCACCAAGATCGCCGACATCGGTTCGGACTTGATGAAAATCATTTTCAAATTGCCCGAAGACGACCCCAAGAACCCCGGTGTCATCGCTGATTGCACGGGAGACAATGCCGGCGATTCCGTGGGACCTACGGCCGACGGCTTCGAAACCTACGGGGTGACCGGCGTCGCCTTGATCGCGTTTCTCTCCCTCACGCTTGCGCCCACACCAGTGATTTGCGCCACACTGATCATTTGGCTGTTCACTATGCGGGCACTGATGATTGTGACATCGCTCGGCTCTTACCTTTTAAACTACGCGTTGACACGCCTTCAATTCGGGAATCAAAAGGACTTTGACTTTGAAACTCCTCTGACGCAACTGGTCTGGATCACTTCCACGGTTTCCGTCCTGAGCACGTTTATCGCCTCCTGGTTTCTGCTCGGCAGGCAGCCGGGCATGGATCCAAAACTCTGGTGGACCATTTCCGCCATTATCTCTTGCGGCACCTTTGCCGGCGCTTTGATTCCCGAGGTCACGAAAATTTTTACCAGCATGAATTCGCAACACGTCAAGGAAATCACCACCTGCTCCAAACATGGCGGCGCGTCCCTCAATATCCTTGCCGGGTTCGTCTCCGGAAATTTCTCGGGCTTTTGGATGGGTCTATGCATCGCCGTGCTAATGCTCGCTGCCTGGCTGCTCGCCACCTTCACCGGCTCCCCGATCCTCGCGCTGATGCCGGAGCAATTCAAATTCGCCGCCCCGGTGTTTGCTTTCGGCCTCGTCGCGTTCGGTTTTCTGGGTATGGGCCCCGTCACCATTGCCGTGGACAGCTATGGCCCCGTCACCGACAACGCGCAATCCGTTTACGAATTGAGCCAGGTTGAAACGCTCGAAGGCGTCGAAGACGATATTGCGGATAAATTCGGGTTTGTTCCCGACTTCGAAAGCGGAAAGCTCCTCCTGGAGAAAGGCGATGGTTGCGGCAACACTTTCAAAGCCACCGCCAAACCGGTCCTCATCGGGACGGCAGTGGTCGGCGCCACAACGATGGTCTTCGGCAT
>DASYZW010000132.1:0-2424 GCA_035945915.1 Verrucomicrobiia bacterium
TCCAAGTACCGCAAGGCCGACACAATAAAAGCAAAAGTGGAATATCGGTATGAGAGATTTTAACCCGTACAAATTGAGCAATCCAGGAAATCCAAAGGAGAATCCCACCGCCCGATAGCCCAGGACCCAATGACCGACGTCGACAGGATCCATGACGAAAATGACGCCGACTCCCAATGCCACCGGCCCGATCGCCAGGAAGCCTCCTAAAATCCTCGTTTTCCAATCAACGCGTCTGACACCTGCCAGGAGGATTGGCAAAAATATGAGCGGAACCTGTTTTGTCAAAATGCCCAGTCCGATAAACAGACAGGAAAGTAACCAGTCGATTTTCTCGCCTGAGACGAAATAATTCATTGTGGAAATCAAAAACGCCAGGAGCCACAGCTCCATGAAGACGTCAAAATTGCAATGCTGGCAAACGAGCAGAACTGAAACTGGATTCAATGCGAGGCCAAAAAGAATAAGCCAAAATGCTCTGATTTCGAGTTCCTTTCCTACGCGTCTTGCCAGGATATAATAGGTCAGCGAAATGACGACTGATTCCGCGGAGATTAATACTAACTGCAGAACCCGAAAAAAGGAAACGCCACAAAAAGCCGAAGCCTTGGAGATGCCGAAACACATCATCATCCAAAAGGGCGGCCAGTTAAAAACCCCCGTAGTATAAGGATTTCCTCCACGCGCCATCAATGCCGCCTGGTTTTCCCAGGAAAACGAATCAAAGGACCTGGCACCCGGTGGAACCAGAGCCATAAAAAGCCCGCGGACAGTCCAGGAGACGAACAAAATAAGAATGAGTCGATTCCGCATTAACCGCGAAGCCGCATGATAACGGGCTCTGGCGGGCGGTCAATACTTTCTGAAAAGCGTCCTCGAAGGTCTGGCGCTGCTCATCGGCAGAACACGTACTGCGTGATTTTTGCACTAAAATCAGTTTCGCGCCCGCGCATGGACGACACAACAGGAAGCCGAATGATTTGCCGGTGAAAGCGGGTTTTTTCTCAATTGCTCACGGGAAAAGATAGTGTTCATTTAACGTCTCCTAAAGCGAATTCATAATTCTCCAATACAGCTCCCACTTGAAAGGCATATTTTGTGGTTAAAATTGGGCCAGCTGCCAGGAGAAAAACATCGTTACCTTTAAATGTGGCTGTGACATAGAGGTTTATCGATCATCATTCGCCCCGTTGATCGCCAGCATAAAATGCTTTTTTGACTGAGGACCGAATGGACTGAATTCTTTCTGTTTCCACACCGCGCCGCAGTTTGTTCCGGTCAATAGGGCGCCAAAGCCCGGTAGAACGTCTGGCCGTTGGTGAGCGAATCGGTATAAGCGGCGGCACCAGTCGGATTCTTAACCTTGCCGGCAAAAGTCCAATTCACGAGATTGGTTGATGAATCGATGACGAAAGTTTTTCCGGTCATACCAATCAGATTTAACTGGATTTGGCCATTGGCGGGGCCGTTCACGCTGGTAAATTCTGGAGCTCGAACCAATCCGGCGCTTCCGGCGTTGTAGATGGATGCTATTTGTGCGGCGCTTAGCGCGTTGGTGTAGATTTGGAGTTCATCCACGGAGCCGAGAATATAATCGGTTGGAACACTGGCGAAGGTATCGACGCCGAAGAAAGCGCGAGGCAATTCAAAGTTACTGGCACTGACTGTTCCTTTCTGGACGCCATTGGCGTAAAGCGTGATCGTGGAACTGTTCGCCACAAAAGCCAAATGAGTCCATGTATTCAGAGGCAAGGTATAGGCGGGACTAAAGAGGTAATCAGCCACTCCGGAATGTGAAATGCCGACTTCATCGGTATTGCTCCATTGTTCGACTTTGAGCGCATACGTCGCGTCGCCAGCCAAGGCCGCGGACGCCGTGTGTCCTCTCTGGTGATAGACCCATCCACAAATGGTCCACGGTGGCGCGATTTCACCGCCGCTGCTGGTCATATAAGCAGACGAGCCGTCGAGACGGAACGCCAGTCCGACGTATCCATTTGTAAACGACACGTTGCCATTGGGCGTGAGATTCGTGATGCCGTAAATGTCATTGAAATTACCGTCGCCCGTCCACCAATTGACCATATTAGTCGGGTCCAATGCGGAGTTTGCAGCATTGACGAGCGGTGCTACTACAGATAGGAAGGCTACCGCAGGGACACTTGCGTACGAATTGCTGGCTATTACGGTATAAGCGCCCGCATCGGTCAACTGGGCGTCAACGAGGGTATAATTGGAAGAAGTCGCGCCGGGAATTGCTGCTCCATTAAAATACCACTGAAAAGCGGGTGATTGGCCGGACGTCTGGGCGCTCAGCGTCGCGTTGGACCCCAGCGCAACAGTAACATTTGCCGGCGGCACTACGAAATAAGGCGCATTCGTGCCGCCGATCGCAAACACCTGCAAAAAGTTTTGGAAATTGCC
>DASYZW010000133.1:0-2954 GCA_035945915.1 Verrucomicrobiia bacterium
AGTGGCCGTGTCTATTGGGGATTTGAGATTTTCGAGATTTTAGAGGGGGTGTAAACGAGACGGCTGTGTCCGCATCATATTCTACTATTTATCGGCTCCTCTCACAGGCCTAAAACTTCGCAAAATTTGATTCGGGCAACACGCCTGCATGTCCGCTGCTACTGAGTATCCGGTGCGCGAGGGCGTTCTCTTTGTAGCTCAAGTATAATCAGCCATGCAATGGCACAAGAATGGCTGCTTATAAAACGTATGCTTTGACCCCTCTCGAGAAATGGGGATAATGCGATATGGTTCCAGTTGTTGTTTTTGATCTTGGCAAAGTGCTCGTAGACTTCGATTACGCCATCGCCGCCCGCAAGGTCGCCGCGCGGAGTTCCCAAAAAATCGAACGTCTTGACCGGTTTCTGAGCGGCTCGCCGCTGCTCGTGCAATATGAATCCGGGCAATTGACGTCCGGCCAGTTTTTTTCTGAAGTGCAGAAAATCACCGGTTTCAACGGCGGCGCGGATGAATTTGCGGGCTACTTCGCGGATATCTTCGCACCAATGCCGGAAATGATCGACCTCCATGCCGGACTTCGGGAAAGGAATATCCCCACGTACATTTTTTCGAACACCAATGAAATCGCCGTCGGCCATATTCGACATCGCTTCCCTTTTTTTTCGGGTTTTGACGGCTACATTCTTTCGTATCAGATTGGGGCGATGAAACCTGAGGCAAAAATTTATGAGGCGATGGAAGCCGTGAGCCGACGGCGTGGCGGGGACATTTTTTATATCGACGACCGGCCGGAAAACGTTGAGGCCGCCGCGGAGCGCGGGTGGCAAATTGTGTTGCATGAAACACCCCAAAAGACGCGCGCGGCGCTCGAGAACTTTTTAATAAAACATAACGGAGTTAATAAATTATGAATGTAGCCATACTTGTAGCAGGAGGCCGCGGCGCCCGGATGGGCCGGGACAAATTGTTCCTGGAAGTTGCCGGCAAGCCGGTTGTCGCGCATACCTGGGCGCGATTTGACGAGGCCGTGGCCATTGATGAAATTGTCGTGGTCGTGCGCGCGGGCATGGAGAAGAAATTCGCCGCGCTGGCGAAGAAGTATAAATTTCGCAAAAAATTCCGGATCGTAGCCGGTGGCGCCGAACGCCAGGATTCGGTCTGGGCCGGCCTGGAAGCCGCGCCGGCCGATGCCGACATCGTCGCTATCCACGACGCCGCCCGGCCATGTGTAAATAATGATCTCATCGCTGCGACCGTCAAATATGCGGAGGAAACCGGCGCGGCAGTGGCGGCGCATCCGGTAACCGACACCATCAAGGAATCAGCCGACGGGCGCCTCATTCAAAAAACGCTGGACCGCTCGCAGCTTTGGGCCATGGAAACGCCGCAAACGTTTCGTTTGGACGTCATCCGCCGCGCAATCGCGGCGGCGCGCACCAAAAAAATGATATTCACCGACGACACCGCCTCGTGCGAACTCATCGGGCAGCCCGTGCGCCTGGTCTCGAGCATCGCGCCCAATCCCAAGGTAACCGTACCCGGCGATTTGGCGATCATAGAGGCGTTGTTGGCTCACGGGAACGGCGATTAATTGGCGCCATGTTGGGCGTGTCGTGCCTGTCTTTTGACTTCACGGAATCGCGAGGCGATTCGTAGATAGCGGTGTTCCGGCAACGGAATATGCCGCCGCGTTTTGCAGCGCTGAGGGAGAAACCTGGCTGACGCTGCCGTCGGCCAGGCCGATATTCCCAATGCCGCCGTGCCTCGAACGGGTCCAGGAGATCAGTGTGCTCGATGAAAGAAGCAGGATTCCGGGTTTTACTGCGGGACCGTCAAGGCCGTCCACGGGCGCCGGTTCACCGGGCTTTCCCAAAGCAAAGTTGTCATCGCCGCATAGCATCTGCTGGGGATAGGCTGCAGTGGCGTCCGGATTCAAAAAGTAACTGATCCTGATTTTAATTCCCGTGACGTTCGTCGATATGGGCGTTTCCTTGTCCGCCGGGCATTGCAGGATTTTTCGGATGGTTAAGGAAGTTAAGGAACCTTCAAAGTTCGAAATGCCGATGGAGTTGATCCAGGCAATCTGGCCGGCGTTTAGACCAACCGTTTCAGCGTTGGTTTCGAGTAGCGAAGTCCATGGGCGTCGAGAACCGCTCCCCTCTGTCTCACGCAACTCTAAGCCAACCTGGCGCAAGTTGCTGACACAGTTGATTCGCTCGGAGCGGCGGCGAAACGCTTCGTGAACCGGCAGAGTCATGGCGAGCAGTAGGGTAAACAGTAGTGCGCCGAGCATGACCGCAACCAAGACATCGATTCGGGTGAGACCTCGGCTTGTCCGTGCATAACGATCGGTGGGCTGGCTGATGTTTTTCATATCACGGGTGACCACAACGATTTTTAGCACATTCCATTCCATTGCAAAATTCAAAGGTTTCAGGGGCTTTTTCAGTTTGTAAGGCGATCCTTAGCGTGAAATTTTACTGTTTCGCGTGAATTTCACGCGTCCTGATCGACCGGGTCCCGCTGAATAGATAATGAATAAGATGAATGGGAGCCGCGGGTGCATTCAAGCGGCCCGCAATCCAAGACCACCCGTTGTGATTACGAAGGGAATGAAAATAGGGCAGGCTTTGGGCCGCCCTATTGTTCTGCGTTTCTTCAGGAACCTCAATTATGGACTTAGGACCCGCCTGGGGGCACCGGATTGCCGCTGCAGTCCCAGTTGATGTCTGGACGGCCGGGGTCATAGCCGGGGCCGATGCCTGGGTTTGCCTTGCCATCGGATATAACGTAGCGATATTTGAAATACTCAGCATGGCCGTCGCCAAAGGCGATTTGACCGCCCTGATTATGCCTGGAAGAAAAGCGAGTCGTGTAGCCATGGGGCGTGGCTAAAAGGAGCTGGTTGCCTGCGCCGGTATTTGCTGCACTTGCAAAAAAAGGGGATTCAGCAG
>DASYZW010000134.1:0-4686 GCA_035945915.1 Verrucomicrobiia bacterium
GATCCGCGGCTCCAGGCGATTCCTGATCCCATCCAGCATTCCCATTCACCGGCCCCGGCGCGCCCGCAATCGGTCACTGAATTGGAAATGCCGCTGCTTGCCATCCTCGATCGGTTGCCCTCGGATTTGCGGTCCAAGTGGATGCTTGGCGGGGTGGACCTGCAACAGGCCACGATTTCGGTTCCGGTCAAAAAAGTGTTGCCGCAACTGGCCCTCGGCGCGGTCAAAATTACCTTCGGCGAATTGCGCAATGCGGCGCCGACGCTCTTCCGCACCGGTGAAGAATACGATTCCCTTCCCATTGCTTTGCCTTTGAATGAAGTGCTTTCGCGGTTGAATCCGGCTTTAATTCCACGCAACCCGTCGCAAAGGGTTGTCGCCCCGCCCACGGACATTGCCGAGCCATTTGGCCCCGGCGCCCAGGGCGTTTCACTGGGCGCTCCAGCGGCCCCCGGAGTCAAGCCTGCCGCGCCGACGACACATTTTTATAAGAAGGCCGTTCCTTCAGAACCGATCAAGATGCCGACGCCGCCGCCGGTTGCCGCGCAGCCATTGCCGTTTGTGCCCAGGTCCACAACGCCCGCCGCGCCGCCCGCGCCGACTCCGCGCGTGAATTTCAACGGCAACGGCGGTTCCGTATTCCAACCTCCGTCCCCGGCGAATCGTAACTCCATGCCGGGTAATTCCCTGGCAAATATTCCGAACCCGATTCAACAGATGCCGTCGGCAAAACCGCCGGTCCCGCCGCCGGCCCCGGTTCCTCCGCCCATGGCGAGGCCCGCGCCGATACCGATGCCGAAGCCCGTTGCCAAGGCGCCCGCTCCGGCTCCAGTGCCTGCCGCGGCGCCGGTTCCGGCCCAGGAAGCCCCGTCCATTTTGGCGCCGCTCTCCGCGTTATCGGAAGAATGGCCTGAATCACTGCGACTTGAAATCGTGCAACTCAACCTGGGCAACGCCCACGTGGCGCTGCCGATTTATTTAATCGAGCCGGCGCTTCGTCGCGGCCGAATTGTTTTTTCCTGGCACCACGTGCGGTCCTGGATCAGACCAACACCGCCGGTCTCGGTGCACGATACGATGGAATTGGAACTGCCGCTTAAGGTGATTGCGCCTCTCTTTTTGCCGGCGAAAAAAGCCGAAGTGCGGCCCCAGGCGAAGGCGGAAGTTCCGCCGTCGTCAGTCCCGAATCTGTTCTTTGGTTTTCCGCAGCCGCAACCGGAGGAAATGGCGCCCCCGATCAACATGCCGGAGGCGGTTCCGCTGGTGAAGCCGCTGGACGCGAAAATCAACGATTCGAATTTTTATGTCTGGGGTGAGAACGGGGAAGAGCCGAACCTGGACGAAACGGATTACCGGCGAGCCCCGGCGCCCGCGACCGATTTTTCGACCCGCCGCGCCATGCCCAATGAGATTATTGCGCGCGCGATGAAATTACCCGGTGTGACCGGGGCGATCATCGCCCTGGGTGACGGGTTGAAGGTGGCGCAGCAGCTTCCGCCGGAGTTGAACGCGGACACGGTGGCGGCTTTTTTACCGCAATTATTCAGCCGCGTGAACCAATGCTCGAAGGAATTGCGCATGGGCGAATTGAACAATCTCAATTTCACGCTGGGCAATATTCCGTGGAAAATTTTCCGTGTAAACGCAGTGTATTTTGCGGCATTCGGGGTTGCCGGCGTGTCTTTGCCGACCGCGCAATTGGCGATGCTGGCAGGAGAACTGGACAGAAAGAAATGACCTATGGCAATCATCAACCAAGCTACTAAAGAGTTACAGGTTAAAATCGTCTATTACGGCCCGGCAATGGGCGGCAAGACCACGAACCTGGTGCAGGTCCACGACCATGTGCAAACCGCCGCGGGCAACAAGGGCAAACTGGTTTCGCTGGCCACCAGCTCGGACCGCACGTTGTTCTTCGACTTCTTGCCGATCGAGGCCATGACCATTCGCGGCTTCAAAACGAAGTTCCAGCTATATACCGTGCCCGGCCAGGTGATTTACAATACCACGCGCCAATTGGTGCTGCGCGGCGTGGACGGCATCGTATTTGTGGCAGATTCGCAGTACGAAAAGATGCCTGAAAACGTGGAGAGCTTCCAAAACCTCGCCGACAACCTGGCGTCACTGAAGCTCAACCTCGATGAAATCCCCTATGTGCTGCAGTACAACAAGCGGGATTTGCCCAATGTCGCCCCGATCGAGTACATGGAATATCTTTTAAATAATCGCGACGTCCAGGTGCCGTCGTTTTCCGCCACCGCGCACAAATGCGAGGGCGTGTTCGAGACGCTGAACATGATTACCCGTCTATTGCTGCACAAATTTATCAACCAAAGCGCCCAGCAACCGCAATACGCATGACCTAAAGACCCTGTTTGTCCACTTTGACATTGAATATGGCCACCTTGCCACAGCTCATCGAAGAAGACATTCGGAGCCTGAACGAAACGCTTCAAGAATTCCTCGCCAATACCGACACGGCGGCGGCCTTGCTCATTGACCGCGGCGGATTCCTGATCACGCACCAGGGCGCCGAAAGCGAATTCGACCTGACGACGATTGCCGCGCTGGCTTCGGGCGCCTTCATGGCGAACCAAACCATTGCCGGCCTGGTCAAGGAAACCAAATTCAACAGCATCTACCAGCAGGGCGAGAATTACAGCCTGTTTGTCATCAGTGTGGATGAGCATGCATTGATGGTGGCGATCTTTAAGTCGCAGGCGGGCGTCGGCGTGGTGAAATATTTTGCGGCCAGCGCGATTAAAAATATTGCGCGCCAGCTAAAACTGGCGCGGGACCGCGCGCCGGGCCAGGGATTGGATCTTTCGATGTTAAACGTGGCGAATGCCGGACCGTTTTTTAGACGGAAGTAAGGGCAGGGCCCCTCACGTTCATTCCCGGCACGCATTCTCACTCATGTGTCCCGTCCGTAGTCCACGCTCCACCGGACATAGATCACAACGGTTAAATGCCGCTCGAAATTTCTCAAACGTCTCCGAGGGATTTACGGTGCAGCAGGTCGGGGAGATATCTCCGGGTCTTATTTAGCACAGCGCCGACAGTTGCCTGGGCAGAAGTGAGCAGTGCGTTGGCTTCTTGGACGACATATCGGTCGGTTTTTTCCGACAGAATTACAAGCAAGGTCATGTCCATAAGCCGGGCGAGGCGCGGAGTCACACTGGTCTGGCTGACGGGCGGCATGTCAAAGATAATGTAATCGTAGTCGCTGGCTTTGAGTTTCGGCATAAGCAATGCGAAACGGCTTGGCAAAATGCGCTTAAGGTTTTCGGCGGCGCCTTCCGTCACGACATACAGGTTTTCCTGCACCAGTGCGGTATCTCTTTTTTCATAGGCCAACGCGTCATCCAGTTGACAGTCCGTCTCGCCCCTGAAAAATTGTTGCGCCGCTCCGCGCTCACGGTTCATGTCAACCAACAATACCCGGCCATTGCCGGTTTCCGAAAGCGAGGCCGCCAGGCCCGCGGCAATTGTGCTCACCCCGGAGCCCCTGTCCGTGCCCGTCACCGCCACCAGCTTTGGTTTGCACGTGAGGTTGATGGTTTCAAAATAAGCCGTCAACCGGTCCCGCAATGTGTCGCAAAACGGATTGAGAAAACCGCCCGTTCCCGATGAATTATTCCTCATGCCGCCGTTGCCATTTGCGCCGCTGGCGATTACGCCATTGCCATTTTCACTGTTGCCATTTGCGTCGTTGCTGGAATGATTGTCTATTCGTTTCCGTTCCGCCGCGCCCGCGACAGCCAGGTACCGATCGGGATTCTGACTGACGTCAGGAATCGAAAGAAACAACGGAATTTTCAATCGCGATTCGACTTCGACAGCGCGTTTGACCGAGGTGTCGAAATAAAATTCGATCAAAAACGCCAAAAGAATGCCGCTGATAATTCCCGCGGCGATCATCATCCGCATCACCTTGTATTTCTCCGATGAGTCTTTGAACAGCGGCGAGGGCGCCTGGATCAGGCTGATGTTGGAAAGTCCGCCTGCTCCGAGGGTCTCATTAATGCGCGCCTCCTCCAGGCTCGCGGCGTAGCTCTGATAATTGCGGTCTTCGACCTGTTTCTCGAGTTGCAGGTCGGAAATTCTGGATTCCGCATCATCCACGCCGGCGGCGTCATTTTGGATTTGAACCAACTGCCGCTTGAGCACGTTGATTTCTGTCGGCAGCGGAATTGCCGGCGGGACGATGGCGAGACTTGAGGACGTCGGCGAGGAAACGTCCGGCGGCGGAAAGGTCACGCTGGCCAACGCGGGAAATTCTTCCTCAAGGTTTCTCTTGCGCTTTGTCAACTCGTCAATCCGCGCGCGCGCTGCCTTGACCAGGGTGTTTCCTTCCGTGTAGCCATCCTGCGTCAGATAGGTATATTCCAATTGCCGGGTGAATTGCAGGCGCGTGCAGACTTCCTGGAAATCCTCCAATTGTCCCGCGGAAATTTCAGCCTTTGCCGGGAGGAGGGCATTGGTCTCCGCCGGCCCGGGTTTGAGTTCCGCCCCGTCCTGGTAAAGCTCCGCCCGGATTTTCGCAATTTGTTCGCCGTAAAAATGCTCGGCCTGCTCGGCGGAAACGAAGCCGGCGCTCGTTTTCGCCGACCGCAATTCATTTTCCGTCCGCAAAATTTGGGAGCGCAAGCGGCCCATGTTTTCCATCAAAAAATCGTCCGATGC
>DASYZW010000135.1:0-3295 GCA_035945915.1 Verrucomicrobiia bacterium
CGCAATATAGTCCGGCACTTAACAATCTGGCGTGCATTTATTGCGATCAACTGGGGGACCTGGACAAAGCCTATACCCTGGCCCAACGCGCCCGCCAACTGGCTCCCAACGATCCGGCCAGCGCTGATACCCTGGGTTGGATTCTGTTTAAACGAGGTGACTATACCTCAGCGTTGAATCTGTTGGTTCAAAGCGCCGGCGGACTGCCGAATAATCCGGAAGTCCAGTTTCATTTGGGTCTCGCGTACTACATGCTTGGCAACGACGACTCCGCGCGTCAACAACTGCTGAACGCGAGTTCTCTGAATGGGCCGTTTCCAGAACGCGCCGAGTGTCAAAAGTATCTGGACATTATAAACGTGGACCCCGCCTCAGCCGATAGTGCGACCCGGACAAAATTAGAGCAGCGAATCTCGGAACAACCGGGTGACACCATTGCTTTCGCCCGCCTGGCCGCAATTTATCAACGCAATAATGATACGCCCAAAGCAATGGCTCTTTGCCAAACGGCATTGAAAGCAAATCCAAAGAACGTCCAAGCGATGATCATTCTCGCTCAACTGAGCGAGTCCCAGGATCCGCAACGGGCGTTTGATCTCGCCAAGTCCGCGTACCAATTGGCGCCCAATGACCCAAACGTTTGCGCGACCCTCGGGCATCTTGCTTATGTTACGGGCAGTGATCAGTGGGCTTTCACCCTGCTTAACGAAGCCTCACAAGACCAGTCAACAAACGGCGAAACGCTGTTCGACCTGGCAAATGCCGCATTCTGTCTTGGTAAAGTTTCCGACGCGCAGTCAGATATGCAAAACGCGGTGCAAACCGGGCTCAACCCCACGCAAGTGGCGCAGGCCAGGAATTTTCTCGACATGATCACCATATGCGAAAACCCGGGCCAGGCAGTTGCCAATCAGTCCCGCATTCAAAGTGTGCTTGCCACACAACCCGATGACGCCGCTGCGCTCTTTGCCGAGGGTCTCCTGGACACTCAAAACAATGACGCAGTGGGCGCTGAACGTGCATACGAAGACCTTACTTCAAAGCATCCTAATTGCGTCATGGCCTGCAAAAACCTCGCCATCCTATACGCCCAAAACCTCGCCGACCCAGCCAAGGCTTATCCGATTGCCATGAAAGCGCGTGAAGCGTTTCCGGACGATCCGCAGGTTGCGCGGTCACTTGCAATGATCTTGTTCCAACAAGGCGATTACAACCGCGCCGCCGACTTATTCACGACCATCTCGAATACGCCAAACGCCGACGCACGAGTGTTTTATTGTCTTGGCATTTGCGAATATCATTTGAAGAATTACATGGAAACCAAAACGTCTCTGGAGCACGCGCTGACGTTGGATCTTTCCGGACCCGAGGCCGCGGATGCACGGCAAACGCTCTCCGAAATCCATTGAGAATGTTGAGAGGAAAGTGTCGGCTGATTTTACACAACGGAAATTGCGGCTTTTGCGGGGAAATAAAGCCGATTCCGGAATCGATCCAAAACGCGTCGGAAAAACTTACGGTCCGCCTCGAATTTCCCGTTGAATTCCCGCACAAAATCGTTGGCACTTCTGATGCTTAAGTAGAAAACTGACGATTGCAAAATACAAGGAGAAACAAAAAAGAAAGTTAAAGTATGAAAAGCAAATGGTTAATAGTGGCGGCGGTTGCGGCTGTATGTGGGATGGGCGGAGTCGCCCAGGCAGTCACGACTGGTATCTCGGGAGATATCACATTCGCCGGTGGTGCAACCCTCAACTCATCTTCGGCAGGATCAGCCACGGAAGTTCTTTCGTGGACTGGGCCGGGCGGAACGGGAATGCCTTATGTCATCAGTGATTCCGGAAGCTTTTCCGGCATCGCTCCGGGCACCTCGGCGACGTTTACGGCGCCCTGGTTCTTCAATTCCGGGCCAGTGGCCAGCCTCTGGAGTGTCGGTGGTTTTACGTTTGACTTAACGTCATCGAAGATCGTCTTCCAGGGTGGCTCGCCGGCGGGAGTGCTTGTGGATGGAATTGGCGCGGTCATGGGAAATGGACTCGCTCCGGAAGCGATGACCTGGGAATTCGCCTCGGGTGATCCGAGTGCCGGCGGCGTGTTCTCGTTCCAGGTGGCTGACGGGACAACCGGCGCCACTGTTCCGGACGGCGGCACGACTGCCATGCTGCTCGGCTTGGGCGTCCTCGGCCTCGGTCTGGTGAAGAAACAAATGTTCGCCTAAGCGAACCGACATCGGTATCAGGATTTTTGGGCGGATTTGTCCGCCCAAAAATTCATTTTTTCGTATTCATAAGGAGGGGATCAGACGGCGCATGCCGTCCTCCACATTTGCGTCCTGACCAATCAACACAGTCAAGGTCGCAGGGTGTCCGGCGCCGCCTCAACATTCCGGGCTTCAGAAATGGATATTTCCGCACTCATCGCTTTTATCGCCGCGTTGTTCAGCGCAACGTTGGCATTTGCTGTTGCGTGGCGCGGATCGGGCACCGTCCACCGGTCATTTGCCGCAGGCATGTTTGCGCTGGCCGTGGAAAGCCTGTTCAACGGCCTCGCCGTTGAAGCGCAACTGCCTGAAGAACAAGTCTTCTGGGAACAGTGCCGGCTGGTCGCCATGTCGTCTTTGCCCGGAACCTGGCTCTTTTTTAGTTTAAGCTACGGCCGTGGAAATTATCGCGATTTTCTGCGCCGCTGGCGCCTCATTCTCGCAGGTTCGTTTCTAATTCCCATTGGTTTGGCCATTCTGTTTAAGGGCCGCATGATTTCAGGCGTCGGGGTGGCAAACGGTCACAAATTGTTTGTTCTCAGGGAAGTCGGGGTCACGTCGCATTTATTATTCCTGGCCGGCGCAGTTCTCGTCTGCATGAATCTTGAACGGACGTTTCGTTCAGCGATCGGCACGATGCGCTGGCGAATTAAATTCATGATCGTGGGGCTGGGTATCTTGTTCGCGGTGCGGTGCTATACCGCCTGCCAAGCCCTGCTCTTCCATTCCGTTGAAACCTCGCTGCAAACCCTGAATGCCGTTGCATTGATAGCAGCCTGCGCCTTGATTTCGCGATCGCTCTTTCGGACGGGGCATTTTGACGTCGATATCTATCCGTCGCATTCGCTTCTCCAAAATTCCCTCACTGCCCTTCTCGCAGGCGTTTATCTCTTTGTCATTGGCATTTTCGCGAACGTAGTCGCTTATCTCGGAGGGGACAATTCATTCGCGGCAAAGGCTTTCTTCATACTCATAGCCCTGGTTTTACTCACGGTTCTTTTGCTGTCAGAACGGGTCCGGCTTTGGTCCGCCAGC
>DASYZW010000136.1:0-1591 GCA_035945915.1 Verrucomicrobiia bacterium
GAAACGCTTGTCGTCAATTTTAGCGACAGGGGATTGCTTGACAGTAATATAGGCCGTTGATATTTCGCGGCGATGAACAATCCCTTTGAACGGTTAACCAAAGCGCGGCGCGGCGACGTCTCTACGCGCGAAAAGCAATGGCAGATCGTTCGCCGATACGTCGTTGTGACGGGCATTTTGGCGATGGCCATGGCTGGCCCGCCGGCGGTTCGAGGAGAAAGCGGCGCAATTCAGAAATTCAACGACGGCGTGGTCTTTGCGATTAACGGCCAATATTTGAAGCTTGAAGTGTGCGCGGACAATGTGATTCGGGTGGCGGCTTCGCCGGATCCGTTGTTTTTTTCGCGCAAGAGTCTTTCCGCGGGGGAAAGGCGCGATGCGAAAACCAAATGGTCGCTGGAATCGGAAAGCGGCGCGCCGGTGTTGAAGACGGACGCTCTCGCGGCGCGCGTGGACCTTCATTCCGGCGCCGTTTCGTTTTTTGACTCCGATGGCCGGTTGATCGTTGCTGAAAAAGCCGATGGACGGACCATGACTCCCGCGATTGTCCAGGGTGAGAACACCTATCATGTTCGGCAGGAATGGATGGAAAACGCCGGCGAGGGATTGTTTGGACTTGGACAACAACAATTGGGACTGATGAATCTGAAAGGATATGATTTGGACCTGTGGCAGCATAACGGAACGGTCGCCATTCCATTTTTTCTTTCGAGCCGCGGATATGGGATATTCTGGGACAACACGTCCTATACGCGTTTTGGGGACTTACGGGAGGCGGAGCCGATTCCGGCGGCTCAATTGCTGGATAGCCACGGACGCCCCGGCGGACTGACGGGCTCGTACTTCGCGGGCGAAAATTTTGAACAACTCGCCGGCAACCGCATGGATCCGGTCATTGACATTGCCATTCCCAGCGGCGCGACCAACGCAAATCAGTTGATCTATCCGGGCCTGCCCGCGGACGGTGATATCAGCATTCGATGGGAGGGCGATGTTTTGCCGTCTGAAACGGGGGATTACACGCTCGAAACGTTCTCAAACAACGGTATCAAGCTTTGGGTGGACGGCGCCCTGGTGATTTCTCATTGGCGGCAGGGGTGGCTTCCCTGGTGGAACGTGGCGCGAGTGCATTTTGAAGCCGGCCATCGTTACCATTTGAAATTGGAATGGACAAAAGAGCAGGGCATGGAAACGGTCCAATTGCTTTGGAAAACACCGTCACACGACCCAAATACGTCGTTATGGTCTGAAGTGGGCGGCGGGATTGATTATTATTTTATGTACGGCCCGTCGCTGGACCGTGTCATTTCGAGCTATCGGCAAATTACCGGCCCGGCGCCGATGCTGCCCGCGTGGACCTTTGGTTTTTGGCAAAGCCGGCAGCGGTACAAGACACAGCAGGAAAGCCTCGACGTCCTGACGCGCTATCGCAGCCTGGGGATTCCGATCGATAATATTGTTCAGGATTGGTTTTATTGGAAATTGGACCAGTGGGGGTCGCACGAGTTTGATCCGGCGCGGTTTCCTGACCCGGACGGCTGGATCCGGCAGATTCACGATAAATACCACGCGCGGCTGACCATTTCGGTAT
>DASYZW010000137.1:0-3917 GCA_035945915.1 Verrucomicrobiia bacterium
CGGTGTCTTTAGTTTCAATATGGCCAACCAAAGTTATCTGTTCGTGGGCGCGTCCGGCAGCACGGCCACACGTTCCGAATATGACATGAACGGCGGCGTGTTTAACATGAATGGCGAGACGCTGGGGATAGCGCTGGGCGCGAATGCTGTCATTACCGGTGTGGTGAACCAGGCAAGCGGCGTGATTACCAACGTGGGGAACCTGTATTTCGATCCGTTCTTCACGCAAGGCTATGGCATCTACAATTTGACCGGCGGAAGCATTTACATTGGGGCGGGTGGAATTACGGTTTATGCCGGCGGCAGTTATCAAATCAATTTGGGCGGTGGAACGGTCGCGGCGGAAGCCAGTTGGTCATCGCTGCTTAATATGACGTTAACGGGCAGTAACGGTCCGGTGACGTTTAATCCGGCGGGCAACACGATCACGTTATCGGGTGTATTGTCAGGCGCGGGCGGATTGGTTGTATCCGGCGGTGGAGTCCTGGAGTTGTCCGGCGCGAATACGTATACCGGGGGCGCCACGGTCAATGCCGGGAGCACTTTGCAATTGGATAATACCGGCAGCAGCAGCGGGGCCCTGCGGATCGCCAATGGCGGCACGGTGAACCTCAATTTTAGCGGCACGTTTGCGGTAGGCAGCCTTTATACCAATGGCGTTGCCTTGGCGACGGGCACTTATACCGCCGGGAATCTTCCCGGCTTCATTTCCGGTTCCGGCACATTGCAAGTGGTCAGCGGCATTAGCACGGGGAAATGGACCGGGCTCGGCGCGGATGGGAGCTGGAGCACCGCGGCAAACTGGGACAATAATGCGGTGCCATTCTTCCCGGTTTCCGTGACCTTTGGTGGCACGCAAGGCCTGAATAACAGCAATACCCTGGCTGGCATCACGGTTACGGGCATCACCTTCAGTAATACCGCGGGAGCATTCGATATTGTCGGGAACAGCATCAACCTCAGCGGCGATATCAGCTTTACCGCCGATCCCGCAACGCTGGTCACTGAGACGGTCAATTTGCCGATGAATTGGACCGGCGCCGAAACGATTGATACCCCGACGAATGGCGACGTGACCCTCAGTGGTGATATCACGTCTTCGTCAGACACGAGCCTGATCAAACTGGATAGCGGCGTACTGGCACTGGACGGCACGAATACGATCCAGAGCTGGGACCTCAACGGCGGCACTACGATCATCGGCGGCACTACAACTCTCAATGGCGGAGGAAGCAGCCGCATGTATATCGGCGATGGTGACGCGTTGAGCGGATGCAGCGGGACCCTGATTATACAGCCCGGCGCGGACTTGACGATGTCTGGCAGTTTTGCGGACGCGTTTGTCATTGGCCGCGACGGAGGGAGCGGTGTTCTAATCCAAAATGGCGGCACATTCACCTACAGCGCCAACCAGGGATATTTATTTGTCGGCGCGACCAGCGAGGCCGGCACTGCGGCACAATATGATATGTACGGCGGTGTGCTCGATATGGGGGGAAATACGCTGGGAGTTGCTCTGGGTGATGGCGGGGTAGTCTATACCGCAACTTTGAACCAGACGGGCGGCTCCATTAACAATGTGTTCAAACTTGACCTTGGCGCCGTGCGCGCCTCGGGACACGGTGTTTTCAACCTCACGGGCGGCAGCATCACGATCGACCTGGGCGGCATCGTTTCGGATGATAATTCGTACGCGCTTAACCTGGGCGGCGGAACAATTGCGGCGTCTTCAAGCTGGGCATCGTCATTGAATATGACACTCACTGGCAGCAACGGGCCGGTTACCTTTGATCCGGCGGGTAATACGATTACGCTGTCGGGCGTGCTGTCCGGACCTGGCGGGTTGATTGTTTCAGGCGGCGGTGTTTTGGAATTGTCCGGGGCAAATACCTACGTTGGTGATACGACCGTGGCAACTGGAAGCATTCTTCAACTGGATTCCACCGGCAGTTCGTCAGGAACTTTCCGAGTCGTTAATGGCGGACTATTCAACCTGAATTTCAGCGGCAATTATGTAATTTCAGGTCTTTATACAAACGGTGTCGCGGTCGCCAATGGGACCTATAATTCGGCGAATTTGCCCGCGTTTATCACCGGTTCCGGCAATCTGCAGATCGTCGGTAATATCAGCACCGGTCTTTGGACCGGCCTTGGGGCGGACAACAATTGGGGTACTGCCGGGAATTGGGATAACAATGCCGTGCCGATTTTCCCGCATGCGCTGACATTTGCCGGCAACACGCGCCTAAACAATAACAATAATTTGACGGGCGTTACCGTCACGGGCATCACCTTCAGCAATAACGCCGGGGCGTTCATACTGGGAGGAAACGGCATCAGCCTGGGGGGCAGCATCGGTTTCAGCGCCAACCCCGTTGCGGCGGTAACCCAGACAATTAACTTCCCCATGACCTGGACCGGCAGTGAAACGATCGATGCTCCCACAAACGGCGATCTTACGTTGGGTGGTCCCATTAGTTCATCGGTCGATCCGAGCCTGGTCAAGCTGGACGCCGGCAGCCTGACCCTGGACGGGACCAATTCGATTTTGAGTTGGGACCTCAATGGCGGTACGACGATTATTGGTGGAACCACGACTCTCAATGGCGATGGCAACAGTCGAATGTATCTTGGTGATGGCGATGCGTTGGGCAATTGCACCGGCACAATGATTATAGAACCGGGCGCCGTGTTGACGATGTCCGGCAGTTTCGCAGACAACTTCGTTGTGGGTCGCGATAGCGGCAGCGGCGTCCTGATCCAAAATGGAGGCACATTTATTTACAATCCCAGCCCGGGTTATTTGCTGGTAGGAGCGACGAGCGACGCAGGAACCAGCGCGACATATGATATGAATGGGGGAGTATTGGATATGAACGGGAAGACCTTAGGATTGGCTCTGGCCGACCATAACGTGTCGTCGACCGGCGTTGTCAACCAGGCTGGCGGGGTAATTACCAATGTCAATCAGGTCTGGTTCAGCACGGTGTTTTCAAGCGGGTATGGCATTTACAATCTGACCGGCGGCAGCCTCTATGTCGGTTCGGGCGGCATGGTCACAAGTGGCGGTTATCAGATCAACCTGGGTGGCGGCACAATTGGAGCTGAAGCCGGTTGGTCGTCGTCATTGAACATGACGCTGACAGGAACCGGCGGCCCGGTGACATTTAGCCCGGCCGGCAACACGATCACACTTTCGGGCGTGTTATCCGGTTCCGGCGGCTTGACCGTGTCCGGGAGCGGCACATTGGAACTGTCAGGGGCCAATACATACACTGGCAATACTTCTATCAATGGCGCGACCCTAAAGCTGGATTCGACGAGCAACCATTCGGGAGCATTTCAGTTGTCTGGCGGCGCCACGCTAAATCTGAATTATAGCGGCACCATGATGGTGGCGAGCGTCACGACCAATAACGTTGCCCTCGCAACGGGTACCTATAATTCGGGTAATCTGCCGGCATACATTACGGGCTCCGGATCAATCCAGGTGACGGGTACCATTCCGAATACGCCCACGAACATCAGCTTCAGCGTCACCGGCGGTCACATCAATATCAGCTGGCCATCAAATTATGAAGGTTGGATCCTTCAACAAGAGACCAATTCGCTCAGGATTGGACTATCGACGAACTGGGTGGATGTGGCCGGCACAGCCGGTGAAACATCAACGAACATCGCCATTAACCCGGCGATGCCGACAGTGTTCTATCGGTTGCGCTATCCAAGTCCATAGACCCCGGCCCGATTTGTGGCCGAAATTGTGGCTAAAACGAGATCAAATATCATTGGCTGCCGGAATTCGACATTCCGGCAGCCGTTTTAAAACAGCGGTAACTCAAGTCGAACTAAATCAAAAGGGAAACGCTTGCCTTGCGGGCCGCTTTTATGACTTTCAAAATTCGTTCTGAACGGTG
>DASYZW010000138.1:0-8971 GCA_035945915.1 Verrucomicrobiia bacterium
ATCTGTTGGGGAGCGCCCGCGGCCGCCGGCGGAATATTGATAATGGCTTCCACGGCGGCGGAGTTGTTCGTGGTGGTTGAATCATTGCCGGCGCCGATGGGGAGGACAAGCGGGTCAACGTGTGACAGGGGCGTGCCGGCATTAAATATTGGCGTCTTAGGCGAGGAGGGAATATTGGAGGCTTGCTCGCCATTGGTGTCCCAATGGAAAAAATAATTTCCCGCAGCTTCCACCGTTCCGTTGAAGGTCATTTGGGCGGGAGGATTACACCAAATATTTTCATTGCAAAATGTCGCGCCGTCGACGGACATGGCCGAGCCGGGGCTCATGTCCAGGTCCAGGTTGTAAAAAATGGCGAATTGAAAGACCGGAACCTGGGCAAAGATGATCGATTGACTGACCGTGGAGGGCACACTTTGAAACTGGCCGACAGGAGTGGCTGTCGCGGTGATGACATTGGTTTGGGGAAAACCAAGCAGGTTCGTATATTGGTTTGCCATATATTGCAGATTTCCAGATTGCGCGCCCAGGGTAACATTAACGTTGAACGTGTATTGCACCGGCCAACTGGTTGTGACCGGCGTAATCGACTCGTAGCCGGACGCCGAATTCAGACTTTGGTAAAGGTAATCCCGGTCCATTTGAGCGAAGACCATTTCGGTGGCCCCTTCGGCCGCCGCCTGGCTTGAGAGAAAAATCTGGTTACGGCGCAATTGTTTGCCGTTAGTGGTAATCCAATACATGACCCCGGCGAAGACCATCAACATGACCGCCAGCGCGCACATGGTTGCCAACAGCGCGAGGCCCTCAGACTTACGAAATTGGGACGGAATGTTCATAAAAACAGTTCAATCAAACAGCCGGCGGGTCACCCGTGTCTGGATCCGGTAATAATCGTAGGCGTTGAATCCATTCGTGCCGATAAAAGCGATGGGGAATTCCCATTGCGAGAAAAACAATTGAATCTGAAACACGCGGTTGTTGACGTTATTGGTGAGAACATTGTTCAGGTAATCCTGAGCAGTGAAAACAATCTGGTTGGTGATGTAGTCAGCAACATCGTTGCTCTGCATCATTACGCCGTTTGTATATGTTTCCACGACGAGATAATTGGTGCTGGCGGGGTTACCGAGAGAGTAATTGGTGCCGCTGCCAGGTTGCAGAAACATCAGGGTGAACGTATTGGTGCTCGCGGCGCTCGGATACGTGATGATGGCGTTGCCCTGTTGCGGTTCACCATCGGCGATGCGAGTGAAATTGGTGGCGGCCGGGTCATCACCGGTCCAGATATAAGTACCGACGTTGACCACCTGTGCCTGGCGAATCTTGTCGCGAATGTCATTGAGGGCCATCCGCGCGCCGGTGGTGGCGCTTAGTTTTGTGGCGGCGAGCGTGTAGACGCGAGCAGCGTAGATCTGGGTCGCGACGGTCACGATAATGACCAGGGTGAAAATGGTGAGGGCAACCATCATCTCGACGAGGGTGAAACCCAGCGAGGCCGCGATGCGATCTTTGCGAGAAATGCTCATTGGTCTGATGCCCGCAGAGTCACGACGGTGTTGGTCCAGCTTTGATGAGTAAACGGGAAAGTCCAGACGACGGTGGAAGTGATTTGGCGCAATGGAGAATTGAACGCGCCCGCGCTGGAATTGGTAATTTTGGCGATGTAAATGTAATTGGTCTGAAAGTATGTGTAGTTCGTAGCCGTGCTGGTGTAGGGAGTTCCCTTCATGGGAATATCCATGAAATCCTGCTGGGTCAAAACGGCGCTGGCCGAGGGCGGTAATTCGTCCTCCGTGCCGTAACCGGTGTTGGTATAATTGTCCCACGGATTCCATAATGCGGCGCGGGCCTGTTCCATTCCCTGCATGGCAAAGGATTGCGCAGCCTGTGACATGGAGCACCAGATGGCGATACGATTCGCCTGAGTATATCCGTAACAAACTCCGGCCAGGACGAGGGCGAGAATCAAGATGGACATCAGGACCTCGACGAGAGTAAAGGCGGCCGTCGCCACGCTAAGCGCGACCCGTGTCTTTTTTTGGCTGGACTGGCTCAACATATCCCATTTGACCTGTTTAACTTCGATATCCTGTACCAGGAGTCCGAGCATCGACCGTGCCAAAAGGACACTTGGGATTACGGGGGTTTTCTCAGGTTTTGGCGGGCCGGCGCGGACTATGTCTAAAATCATGACAATTCGAATTGAGCCCGCGTAGGCCTGTGGAACGCGGGAGGAATTAAAACCTCAAGCCATCCCCCTCAAAAAACCAAGCCGGCCCTTCCCATTGGGCGCACTTGAATTCGGGCGCGTCCTGTTGTATTAGAGAGCCCGTCAATGGAGACGTTTTTCGCAATTTAAATAAAATGAAAGTCATCATCCTCGCCGCTGGATACGCGACTCGATTGTATCCGCTCACGCTCACGCAACCCAAACCGCTGCTGCCCGTCGCCGGCAAGCCGATGGTCGAATATGTGCTCGACAATCTAGCGCCGATCGGCGGAATTGACCGTGTGTATGTGGTCACGAACGCGAAATTTGCCGGGCATTTCCAGAAATGGTCGGACAATTACCGCGCCGCCGGGTCAAAACTCAATTTTACGATCGTCAATGACGGATCAACGGACGATTCGAATAAACTTGGCGCCATTGGGGACGTCCATTTTGTCATTGATAAGGAGAAAGTGGATGACGACATTATAATCGTGGCGGGCGATAATTTATTCAGCGATAAACTGGGCGAATTTGGCGAGTTTATCCGACGTAAAAATGCGCCAGTCCTGGCGCTATACGACACCGGCAACCTGGAGGAAATCAAAAAGTACAATTCGATCACGGTGGACGCCGGGGGCCAGATTACCTTCTTTGAGGAAAAGCCAAAAAACCCGACGGGCACGCTCACCGGAATTGCCTTGTATTTCTATCCGCGTTCAACGATTCCACTCATCAAGAAATACATTGCCGATGGCAACAACCCTGACCAACCGGGGAGGCTTGTGCAATGGCTTTACTCGCGCACTCCCGTTTATACCTGGCGGGTTCCCGGCCTGTGGTACGACATAGGCTCAAAAGAAACGCTGGAAGAGGCCAACAAAATTTTCGCCAAGTTTAACAAATAGGGGCCTGGGAAAAGCCGCGTCAGCCCTTTTCGAATAGACTGGGCGCCGTATCGCGAGCCAGTTGCTGGCAACGGGCGAGAATCTCCGAGGGTGACTCGCATTGAGCGGCAAATTCGGCGAGCGCCTGCGCCTCGGTCAATTTGAGGCGGCGCACGATATATTTGACGGGAGCGATCCGGCTGGGCGCGGCGCTTAATTTATCCACGCCCAATCCGATCAAGAGAGGCGCCAACACCGGGTCGCCGGCGATTTCACCGCAGACGCCGGCCCAGATTCCATTTTTGTGGGCCGCGTCCACCGTGACCTTAATCAGGCGAATGATGGCCGGGTGTGTGGGTTCGTAAAGATGGGATACTTTTTCGTTGGTCCGGTCGGCGGCAAGGGTGTATTGGATTAGATCGTTACTGCCGATGCTAAAAAATTTAGCGCGCTGGGCCAGGGAATCGGCGATCAGCGCAGCGGAAGGGATTTCGATCATCGCTCCGATGTCCATTTTGTCGTCGAAGGGCAAATTTTCCGCCCGCAATTCCTCCTTGCACTTTTCGACCAGGGCGTTGGCCTGCTTCAGTTCATCCAGGCCTGAAATCATGGGATACATCATTTTGACGTTTCCCTCGGCGCCGGCGCGCAGAATGGCCCGGAGCTGGGCGCGAAACATTTCCGGTTGAGCGAGGCAAAAACGGATGGCGCGCCAACCCAGGAATGGATTGAGTTCCGTGGCGAGCTGAAGATGGGAAGCGAATTTATCGCCGCCTAAATCGAGAGTGCGAATCACAACGGAGGCGGGCTTGAGCGCGGCAGCGACCTGGCGATAAACACCCAATTGCTCCTCTTCCGTGGGAAGGGTCCTGCGATTAATGAAAAGGAATTCGGTGCGAAAAAGCCCGACACCCTCCGCGCCGCCTGCCAAAACGGCTTCAACGTCGTTTTGGTCCTCGATATTCGCCGAGAGCGTAACGTTTTTGCCGTCGAGCGTGACGGCCGGCTGCATTTTGATTTCGCGAAGCTTTTCTTCGAGTGAAGCCTTGATCTTCGCCAATTGACCATATTCAAACAGGGATTGGTCCGTGGGATTGACGATGACATTTCCATTATAACCGTCCAGCAGGGCATAATCGCCGGTCTCCAGTTCGTTACTGATGCTCTGCAAACCAACGACGGCCGGAATGCCCAGGGACCGGGCCATGATCGCCGTGTGAGACGTTTGGCCGCCGATGTCCGTGGCGAATCCGAGGACAAATCGCTTGTCCAGTTGCGCCGTCATGGACGGGCTCAAATCGTGACTGACCAGGATGCAAGGCTCGTTGAGATGCCGCAGATCAAATTCATTTCGAACTTCGAGCAAGTTGTCCAGGACACGCACCGTCAAATCGCGCATGTCCCCGGCGCGTTCGCGCAGGTATTCATCCTCGATGGCGTCGAGGGCGGCGATATAACGGTCTGAAATTTGATGGAAAGCGTGCTCGGCGGCGACTTTTTGCTCGCGGATCATGCGTATGACTTCATCCACAAGCATCCGGTCTTCGAGCATGAGCAAATGGGCTTCAAAAATATCGCCTTCCTTGGCGCCCATTTTTTCGATGACCTGGCGCTGCACTTCCATAATCTGACGCCGCGTCTGGGCAAGGGCTTTTTCGAAGCGCGTCACTTCAGCGGCGATCGAATCTTCGGGGATTTCCCGGCGCGCGATGACGCGCCGCGCACGATGCACCACGAGGACCTTGCCGCGGCAGACACCGGCCGAAACGCCAATGCCGCGAAATACACCTTCCCCTTTTGGATGGGTTGACATCGTGTGCGGACAGGAATAACCCAATGCCGTTCGATTGGGAAGTAAATTGAGTCAGAACCAGCGCAACTATTGCCTTAGCCGATTTGAAGGTCCAGGGCCGCAGTGCGAGACGACTCCGGACCGGCTCCCGGCATAATGAAGCGAGGCCGGATGGTTTCATCCGGCCTCGAATTGAATTAAGAGAATCTTACGGAGTGGTGACTTCGTAATAGCGGTTCGGGCCGCCGGATGTGTCATGGATTTCCATGTAGGTACCATCGCCAATATTGGTGGAGATGGCAGTCCACTGTCCGGGGAAGAGCGTGGGCGAACGTTTGATGATGTAAGTCTGGCCGTTGACACTGGGCCAATACAAAACCATATCCTGCGCGTTTTGGGCCATCGACTGGTCAGTGCCGGCCTTCAGCACCGAGGTCGGATCATTAGGATCAAGGCCGGCGAGGTATTTCTGCCAGTTGTTCATACCGGTACCGTCGGCATCAGCGTTGGAAACGGACAGTTGGTTGTTAACGGTGCCGAAGTAACGCAAGCGCCAGGAATCCGGGATGACGTCGCCGTACGTCGAGTTGGTGCGGCTCGACAGGGTAATGAGGCCGGTATAGGTGGTCTTGGGGAATGAAACCAGGCCGTTGGGCGATGCCGAGGCATGTCCAAAGGACAGCGCGTAGGCAGACGCGCTGGTGGCGTTGGCCGGAATGGTGATATGCAAATAACCGATGACATTGCTGCCAGTGACATTGGCGCTCGAAGAAATCGGGAATGTCGTAGGCAGAAAAGCTTCGGCGCAATTGGCCGTGGTGTTGGTTTCAAATCCGCCATTGTAAATACTTGAATTGTTAAAGGGAGCGTTTGGTGAAAACGTGACGGGAGTTGTCAGCGCAGGCGAGCCGTCCAACGGAGTAACGTTGACATTAAACATCAACATACGGAGGGGATTCAAACCATACACTGAGGCCGTAATGGGAATCGAGAGGGATTGACCGGCAGAGGCGAGATAATCGCCGGCGGCAAAGTGGACCGTTGGGGTATTGGTAATAGAAACCGGCGACGAACCGCCGCCTGCGCTTCCGCCACCCGGGGAGGCGCCACCTTCATTGACATTGGTTTGGGTAACGATCGCCTGGGCCACACGGCCGAACACACCGTGAACCGTGTCGTTGGTATAGAAACGTTGGAACCAATACAATTCAGGGAATTGGGAACGTAGGAAGGTCACGTAAACGTCACATACGTCCAGGTTTCCGTCGCCGAAAGCCATTTCATTAATCGTCGTGTCGTCGTTGACATTGAACAGCGCGTTCCGCTGGGCTGAATTGGCAGTAATATTGGCATTGGTCCAATATCCGGCGTCGGCATCATAGGCGCCGAATCCGCCGGCGGAGTCCATGGCATCGTAAAGGTCACTGCCTGGCGGAGGCGTGTTTATGCCATAGATGGCGGCATCAAACACTTCCTGGATGTCATTGGCGCTGTAAGTGATCAGATCGCCATTACCGAAATTCCCGGCATTGAACCATTCGAACGGATAGACGTCACCGGCGAGGTACTTGGGCTGGCCGACGGTGACGATTTTAATGCCGTTAATGGGGCCGTTGGACAGTGAGCCTGAGGTTGGCGTATTGATGATAACCGCGCTGTTCTCTCCTCCCAAACCGTTGTTATCGGCGGAAGGACGCTGGAGCTGGATTTCATATTGTTCACCAGGCTGGGCGTTGGTAGGGATCTGGAACGCGTAGCCGCCAACGATCACACCATTAGGATGCTCAGAGTTGGGCAACTCATCAATGAACGCGGAAGAGTACGTTAAAAGGTTCTGTTTCAATGTATTATAAAGATTTGTTCTTCCATACATTTCAAACCATCCGACTGCCAATTCGTTCAGAGTGGTATTTGCGGCTTCCAAACTAATGAAGTTCGTTCCGTTATAGTTAATCACCTGGCCAGGAGCCGGCGTCCCGCTATATTCGCCGATGAAGATATAGGGCGGTATTGGCGCTAAAACGCTGACATCAGAATTCGATACCGATTCTGGTTCAAGGATCATTGGTTGGAAGGAGTAGGCGCCAGTCGGCACGGGGTCGGGTCCGAGATTGGTCACGGTCATATCAAAGTCGAGACCATACATCGCGGTGTTGGGCAGCGTTGTGAGGGTCACCGGCGCGTAGAACAATTCACCCGGCGAGCCCACAAAACTGCTCGAGCAATAGCCGGACGCAAAGCCCCAGGTCAATTCATTCGCCTGGAAGTTCTGGGAGAGGAACGAGGCGGTGACCAGCGGGCTTGGCAGGTAGCCGCCGCGGAACGCGCGGATCGAGAAAACAAAGTTACTGCTGATATTCAATCCGACTGGCATGACGGTGTTCGTCCCGGCTATTTCCTGAGACGGAATCTGATTCGTTAACGGATCGGTGCCGTCGGTCGTATAGAAATAGGTAACATTGGTCGTGAGATCGCTGACAAAGAAAGCCGCGGCGTTGGTTGCGTTGATAAGCGTCGGCGGCGCGCATTGATAGGTGATAGTGACCGACGCAATGGAGCTGTACGAGACAGAAGCGTCCGCAGGATTGACAGCTTTACTAACAGCTTCAATTACCAGATTAGAAATGACAGGAACGATCAAAGGTGTTTGGGAGCCGGGCAATTGACCGGAGATGAAACCTGGAATCAGATTGTTTGTTGGCTCGCCCGATAGGGGCGGAGGCCCGGAATTATAATATGTAGTACCGCCTTGTGATACAACTGTATAAGCCAAGTCATTCGCAGTGGAATAGACACCGTTTGTGATCGGATGGAAGACAGAAAGATATTCATCGCTCAGCGGATTGAATTCGTAATCAAACCATCCGATGATCGGCGTGGCCGGCGGCAGTATGGGGGTTACGACCGTCACCTGGGCCGAATCGCCGCTCAATCCGCCGCTATTGGCAGCCTGGATAACATAGGTGTATGTATTGCCGGGTGTTACCGTTGTGTCGGTAAAGGTTGTTCCATTGGTTTGGCCGATAATTGAGGATGCGGGTCGCTCGATCAGATAATTGGTAACATTGCCGGTGGAGACCGGGCTCCACGTCAAGACGACAACCAACTGTCCCAGGCTATTGGTTCTTACGACCGCCGATAAACCGATCGGCACGCCTGGAGCTTGAGCAATCGTCGCGAAGGCGGTGCCCGTGGTTTTGCGGACGAGATGATAATAATCTTCGGTTGTGTAGACGGTCGTGCCGTCTGGCGACAGGAGTACGCCAGCCGGGGAACGTCCGGCGACGCCGGCCGGTTCTTCGGGTTCGGAAACTGTTCCGTCCACCCAACCCGGGTCCTGATAGGGGGGGCCGGCCGCAACCCAATCGTTGGAGGAAACGCCGTAAAAATTAGTGGTAATCCCGGCGGCAGTAACGACTTTGACACGATCATTGCCATAGTCGGAGACGATCAAGGTTCCGTCACCGGCGGCGGCCACGCCATAGGGACTCAAAAATTGAGCCATGGAATTTGGGATTCCAACATTGTTGGGACCGGTTCCATCACCCGGGCCGTTGAATCCCGCATTGGTCGTCCAGATTCCGGTATTGGGGTCAATAGTGTAGATACCGTTGCGACGCGAATCGCAAACCGCCAAAAGCCCGCTTGGCAGGACAGCGACTCCCTGCAACAAGGCGTTCGAAGCCGTCACCGTGGCAACGTTGGTGACACTTCCGCCTGAAATTCTAATGACGAGATTGGTTCGTTCCGTCACATAGATATTGCCGGCCGGGTCCAACGCGATCGCGGCCGCATTTGTCAAATGGGTGGCATTTGTGGCGATCAGCAGACCGTACATATCATACTCGACAACCGATCCATTGGTGCTGAATGCGGCGGTGCTGCCACGGTTTAATACGAACATGTTATCGCTTCCATCAATAACGACGCCCACGGGCGCGTTAATATGATTGGTCGCGTAAGTAATCGTAAAGCCATTATTTGCCCCGCCGATGTCGCTGAGTTCGCGTATCACGTTATTTCCGTAATCGGCGACGAACAGGTCGCCGGAACCGTCCAGGGCGAGGCCTTTCGGGGTGT
>DASYZW010000139.1:0-7049 GCA_035945915.1 Verrucomicrobiia bacterium
ATTCCCGAAAGAATATTCAATATCGCCGAAGTAATTAACCATATTGTGCCTGCCAAATAGATCCAAATTAAAATGTGCCAAAACACGACCGGTGGCGGGGCGTTTTTTTGGTCCTGCCACAACGCCGCGTTGGTAAAGATGGAGTGCATCATCGCGCAATGCGCCATTAAAAATAGAATACCCATAAATGCCATGCCCCCGCCGACGAAATGAAAAATCGAAAGCAGATTCAAATGGTCCGCATCTATGGCGCGCCGGTCCCTGGGCAACGGGGCGATCGGAGGTATATCATTCATACTAGTTGGGATGATTTCGTTATCCCAAATGTTTGCCCTTCACCATAAAAATGCAACCCCGTTTTGAATGTTTGCCGGACCTCTATTGGTATATCCCCCCCCGGAACCGGGCGGTGATGCCGGCAGGTATTCAGGCGCCGGCATCATCAACATTGCCTGTGTCCTGAAGAAAAACCAGCCACGGGAAAACGTCGGCATAAATTGCGAACAGAACCAGCGCAATCAGCACCAGGACGCCCAGCCAAAACATGAGGACGCGAACGTCATCGGAGACGTTCGCGCGGATTTGGAGGATGGCGGAACCGGCGGCCCACATCAAAGGAATTAAAAGTCCCGCGACTCCATAGCGGCACAGCAGCACCACCAGCGAAGGCGGCGGCCAATCGCGGCTCGTCCAGACTCGATGGCAAATTCCCGCGGAGAGGACGGCGGCCACGATGACCGCCGCCTGCATGATAGCCACCACGACTGTGTTCCTGATCGATGACATAATGTGCCGGCGACATAGGTTAAACACCCCTGAAGGAAAATTGTCACGCTTGATTTAGATCGCTTATGCGCCCCAACGGTTTCCCGCACTGGCATTCCAGGCCGTTTTTGGTTCATTTTTCGTTTTTCATTTTTTATTGGTTGGCTAAACTTCGCGAAGACAGATGAAAGTTTTTTTCACCGTTATCGCCGTATTGCTCGCAGGCCTTTGCCTGCCGGCGCGCGCGGAATTGGAGGATGGCATCAGCGCCATCGTCAATGACAAGATCATAACGATCAACGAAGTCAGGGATTTCACGACCCCGGCGGTGGACGTTTTGCAGCGGGAATACGGCGACCAGCCGCAAATGTTTGATGAGAAGCTCAACGCCACGCTCAATGACGGCCTTGAAACGCTGATCGAAAACCAACTGATTCTCCATGAATTTGATACCAAATATAACGCGCTGCCCGAAAGCCTTGTGGACGAATGGGTGGCGGACCGCATCAAAGAGCGGTTCGGGGACCGCATCACCTGCATCCGGACACTCCAGGCGCAGGGCATGACTTTCGAAAAGTTCCGGCAGCAGGTCCGCGACCAGACGATTATCGAGCAACTGCGGATGCAAAAGCTGTCCGAGGATAAGATCATCATTTCACCCTACAAAATTGAATCGTATTACAAACTGCACCAGGACGATTTCAAAGTCGGCGACCAGGTCCAATTGCGGATGATTGTGATCAATAAAATTGCCCCGGACGACACGGCGGCCCGGCAAAAGGCCGCGGACATCCTGGCGGACCTGAAGAAAGGGTCCTCGTTCCAGCAATTGGCATCGCTGTATTCGCAGGACCCGGAACAGAAAGGCAACGATTGGATTGAAACCTCCGTGCTTCGGAAAGAGCTTGCCGATGCCGCCAGCACGCTCAAGCCGGGCGAGATTAGCGGGATCATTGAGACACCCGACGAATGCTATCTTCTTCAATTGGAGGGCCGGCGGGCCGCCCACGTAAAGCCGCTCAATGATGTGCGCGGCGACATTGAAAAGACCTTGCGCGCGCAGGTGCAAAAACAAGTCGAACGGCGCTGGATTGATTCACTCAAGAAAAAAGCCTTCATCCGTTATTTTGCCGGGCCCGGCGCCGGTTGATCGGGCGCCCGTTGAGACGTTAAAATGTTATAACGTTGCGACGATGCGAATCGGAATCACACTTGGAGACGTCACCGGCGTGGGGCCGGAAGTGGCCCTCAAGGCCGTCGCAGCCGAATCAAAGAAGGACGATGCTCAATACCTCTTCATCGGCGATGAAAATATTCTCCGTCGATTAAACAAAAAGCTGCCGAACCCGCTCCCGCTGGAAAGCGGGTTCACTCCCGGCCAAACTCATGGGCCGGCCGGCCGGTTCTTCATCACAAATCCTTCAAAGGCCAAATTGCCCGGCAGGTTGCCGGCCGGTTCAACGGCTGCCGCGAAGGCGGCCATGGCGGCATTACGCGACGGCGCTGAACGCTGCTTGCGCCGCGAAATCGCGGCCATGGTCACGGCGCCGGTAAACAAGGAAGCCATCATTCGCGCCGGATATAAAGATTTCGTCGGGCAAACGGAATTTCTTTCAGGGCTGGCCGGGGCGAAGCGGACGGCCATGATGCTGCTGGGCCACGATGACCGCAACCGCTGGCTGCGCGTGGCGCTGGCCACCATCCATGTCGCCATCAAGGCGGTGCCAAAAAAATTGACGGCGGAGAAGGTGGCGCTGGCCATTGAGCTGGCTGACCAGGCCTGCCGCGATTTGCGGTTGCCGCGCGCGCGCGTGGCTGTTGCCGGATTAAATCCGCACGCCGGTGAAGGCGGTGAGTTTGGCGATGAAGAGATTAAAATGATTTCGCCCGTTGTCGCGGCCATGAAGAAAAGGGGATTCGATGTGGCCGGTCCGCTCAGCGGGGACACCGTATTTTACTACGCCCTGCGCGGTGATTTTGACGCTGTCGTGGCCATGTATCATGACCAGGGGCTGGCGCCGCTCAAGGCGGTCGCATTTGATACGGGCGTAAACTGGACCCTCGGCTTGCCATTCATTCGCACCTCTCCCGACCATGGAACCGCCTATGATATCGCCGGGAAATGGATCGCCAACCCTTCAAGCATGATTGCGGCGATCCGGCTGGCGAAGCAACTGGCAGCAAACCCGCGGCAGGCATAAAGACTGATGAGCGCTGATGACGAAAAATTCGAACGCCTGAAGGTTTATTTATGGGGCCGCACGTGTAACTTCTGCATCGTTTACCGGGCAAACGAAGTTGGGACGGTCCAGCACGGCAATAAGCGGGAGCCCATCGTTGAATTAAAATGGTGCGCCGCCTTTTCCATGAAGAAAAGGACCCCGGCGGAAAATGACGAACTGGGAGCAAAATACCACGCCGCTGCTTTCCATTGCTACGAGCATAACCGGAATTTGATCCTGAATGAAAATTTGCCCGGCGCGAATTCCAGGACTCAGCTTTGGCATGGCCTGAGCATTCGGTTGGGATCGAAGAACCCGGTTCCGGCAAATTCTTTAGGACAACGCTGGTGGCACCTGGTGGTCGGCTCCGGAGCCACTCGCAAGGCCGGATTTGTCGTCGTCGCCCGGCTCGCCGCCAAAGAAGACAAGGAACTGCTCGACCGCGTCGCCATGATTCAAGACATCATGGGAGGCTCCGCGGCAGAACCGGAAGAATGAAGAATGAGTATGATCATCCGTTTTCCGGCAAGATGTGACGCGATTATCCCTTTCCAAAGAGCGCTTTATCCACCGAAAATCTCCCCGGCCCCGCGAAAAGCAACGTGACGTATCCCGCCAGGTAAATAAATGCCAGTTCGCCGGGGTGTCCGCCGCTAAAGGCCATCTTGTGAACCAAAAAGAAAGCCACACCCATATCAATCGCCAGCATCAATGCGCCGAGCCGCGCGATTAATCCGAGGGCCAATAATAACGCTCCTGCGGTTTCGGCAATCACCACGAGCACGAAGCCGGGTTTGGCTCCGATACCGATTGGATCTGGAAAATGCGCGGCGATATCGCTGAAGTGGTGAAGCTTGTCCAGGCCGTGGACCAAAAACATCGTCAGGCCCAGCCATAGCCGCAGTACCAGCAGCGAAAAACTGACAAGGGCGGAATCGTTTCCAGGAGCGAATAGTTTCTTTATCATATGTGGTTTGTGTTGATGTTTTGGAACGAAAACTCATTAAATATACCGAAAATCCCAAGCCAAAGTCCTTTCAACCTTATACGGCCAAAAGCTCCTGTACGCTCATGTCCTCCAGCATGCCACGTCACCTGAAAAAGTAAATGCCTCAAAAATGGAAATCACAGCTCAATGAGGATTTTGACCAAGACGAACAGCTCACATCAACAGACTCCACGTTAACTAGAACCGTGATGTTTCATAGCTACTAAAATTTGTTCGCCGCCCCTGATCAGAACGCGCACTCGTCAGTTTGTAACGGGGCGTGTAACGCCCTAAACAATTCCAAATCAACAATGTAATCCCGAAAGCTTTCGGGATAACGCCCTAAAACTTTACTCCATAAATATTCACCGGTAATACCGTAAGGCGGCACTCTCGCGTCGCCTTCGTGTCGGTCCGTGTCTGTTCGATTAGCGTTTCCTAAAAATTCTGGAATCTCGAATCTGCCCGGGTTGACGGCCGCACACAGATTATCGGTCGCCAGCCTTTAAGGAACACCGTCAAAATAGCGAAAGGCAGTTTCAAGGGCATTCGAATAACGGTCGCAGATCAATTGGGCAGCCGCGCGACAAACGTTGGCAAGTCGTGATTACAAAATTCCGTTGCCGACATCCACGTCCGATATACATTGGCTGACCTGTTAACCAATGACAAAAGCACAGCAACCCATTCCGGCGCTGCCCCCCGGCGTCACGTTGACCACGCTCGAGAACGGCCTGACGGTGATCGTGCGGGAAGACCACAGCGCGCCCGTCGTTTCCGCCCAGGCCTGGTGCATGAGTGGCAGTATCCATGAGGGCCGGTGGCTCGGCGCGGGACTGTCTCACGTGCTCGAGCACATGCTGTTCAAAGGCACGGCCACACGACCCGGCAGCCGGATTGACCAGGAAGTCCAGGAAGCGGGCGGTTATATGAACGCCTACACCAGCTTTGACCGGACTGTCTATCACATCGACGTGCCGAATACCGGCGCGCGGACGGCGATCGATATCCTTTGTGACATCATGCAGAACGCCACGCTGCCCCCGGACGAGCTGGCCAAGGAAATGGATGTTATCCGCCGCGAAATGGACATGGGCCAGGATGATCCCGGCCGCCGTGCCAGCCGCCGCCTCTTCGAAGTCGCCTACACGCGCAGTCCCTACCGGTTCACCATCATCGGCTACCCCGATGTATTCAACGAACTCAAGCCCGACGACATTCGTGGATATTACCACGAAAAATATTCGGCCAATAATTGTTTCTATGTCGTCGCAGGCGACGTGAAGCCTCAGGACGTCGTAGCGCAAATCCGCGACGCGTACGCGAAAACCAAGTCGCGTCCGTTGCCGCCGGCCGTGCTTCCCGCCGAACCTAAACAGACAGCACCGCGCGAGGTCATTGAGGAAGCCGCCATTGAATTAGGCCATTTCCATTTCGCCTGGCATATCCCCGAATTGCGGCATCCGGACGTTCCTGCGATGGACGTATTATCAGTCCTGCTGGGCGGGGGACGCAGTTCCCGGCTTTTTCAACAAATTCGAGAGCGCCAGGGACTGGCCCATCATGTGGACGCCTGGACTTATAGTCCCGGCCTGCCCGGCGTCTTCGGAATGAGCGCGATTGTGGATGCTGATAAATTCGCGGCCGCGCGCGACGCCATGCTTGCGGAAGTGGAAAAGGTAAAAATCAACGTCGTTTCGGCCGATGAACTGCAAAAGGCCGTCAAACAATTTGTTTCCGCGACGCTGGCCACCCGCAAAACGATGGAGGGCCAGGCGCAGAACCTGGGCGGCAACTGGATCGCGGCCAATGATTTAAATTACTCCGAACGCTATCTCGCGGCCGTCAAGCGGGTGACTCTGGCGGACATCCAGCGGGTGGCGCGATTTTATCTGACCGACGAGAATCGTACTCTTTACGCGTTGCTGCCAACGGGCGCCGCGCCGAAGAGCGCGGCGGAATCAAGCGAGACCAGGGATTTTCCCATCCAAAAATTTGAATTGGCCAACGGACTCAAATTGCTCCTGAAAAAGGACTCGCGCCTGCCGTTTGTCGAATTTCGCGCGGTTCTGCAAGGGGGCGTCCTCGCCGAATCGCCCGCAAATAATGGGATTACGCGGTTATATTCCAACATGCTGCTCAAAGGCACGGCCAGGCGGTCCGCCGAAAAAATTGCGACCGAAATTGAATCCATCGGCGGTCATCTGGATAGTTACGGCGGCAACCAAAGCTTTGGACTGAACGCGGAAGTGTTGAGCGCCGATTTTATGGTCGGGCTGGACCTGGTTTCAGACGTCCTGCTGAATCCCGGTTTTCCCGCAAACGAACTGGAACGCGAACGTGAGATTCAAATTGCGAGCATTGCGGCGCGCAAAGACGATTTGCTTAAAAGCGCCAGCGTGGCCATGCGCCGGGTCTTGTTCGGCGGAAACGGGTTTGGCCTGGATCCGCTCGGCACCGAGGAAACTGTTCAACGGCTCTCGGCGGCGGACCTGCGGGCATTTCATCAAAAGCTCGCCGTGCCGAATAATTGTGTCCTCGCCATTTGCGGAGATATTGATGTTGCCACGACGAGGGCCGCCGTGGAAAAAGTATTCGGCGGTTGGAAACGCGGCGAAAACTTCAAACCGGCCGCGACGACGGCGAAAGCCCCGGCATCAGACCGTATCAGCGAAACCCGCGACAAAAAACAGGCTGTCCTGGTGATTGGTTTTCCGGGAACGACCATCCACGACGACGATCATTACGCTCTCGAACTCATCCATGAAGCGTGCAGCGACCTGGGTTCACGGCTGTTTTTGCGGATTCGCGAGGAGTTGGGCCTGGCCTACTATTGCGGTTCTCAGAATTTTGCGGGCATCGTGCCCGGTTATTTTGCTTTTTACACCGGCACGGAACCGGCCAAGGCTGAACTGGTCGAAAGCGAATTGTTAAAAGAAGCGGAATTGTTGCGCACGGAGGGACTCACCGACGCCGAGCTAAAGCGGGCCAAAGCGAAAATCATCGGCCAGAAAAAAATCCATCGCCAGGATATCGGGAATCTCGCCTCCATCACTGCGCTGGACGAACTGTAC
>DASYZW010000140.1:0-7509 GCA_035945915.1 Verrucomicrobiia bacterium
CGGAATCACCCTCGACAATATAGAGCTCTGTGTTGGCTGGATCGCGATCTGAACAATCGGCCAGTTTGCCGGGCAAGCCTCCTCCGGTCAGGGCGGATTTTCGGACGGCTTCCCGCGCCTTGCGGGCTGCTTCTCTGGCGCGCGCCGCGTTTAAGCCCTTATCAATGATTCTTTTGCCAATCGCCGGATTTGCGTCGAAATAGGCCATTAGCCCTTCATAAGTGACGGAACCCACGATCTTTTCAACTTCAGGGGATAGCAATTTCACCTTGGTCTGCGATTCGAATTTCGGGTCGCTATGCTTCACTGAAATGACCGCCGTCAGTCCCTCGCGCACATCATCTCCAGTGATTTGCGGGTCCTTTTCCTTCAATAACTCGTTCGATTTGGCGTACTGATTGATCGCCCGGGTTACCGCGCTGCGAAAACCGCTCAAGTGCGCGCCGCCATCGGGATTATAAACCGTATTGGTGTAACAAAGCACCTGGTCGTTGTAGCTGTCGTTGTATTGCAGGACGACTTCAACGATTACTTCAATTTCCTTTTCATCCAATTTTTCCCTCGTCGCCTTTTGAAAGGAAATCGGCTTGGGATGCAACGGTTCTTTGCTTTTGTTAAGTTGCCGGACAAATTGTTCAATACCGTCCTTATAAAAAAATGTTTCCGGCTTTAGATCCGTGTTTCGTTCATCGGTGAACACAATTTCCAGGCCTGAATTCAAAAACGCCAACTCGCGCAACCGCTGAGCAATGATGTCGGCCTTGAATTCAGTCGTCTCGTGAAAGATTTCCGGGTCCGGCTTGAAAGTAATGAGCGTCCCGGTGCCTTTGGCCTTGCCGATGACGTGCAATTTTTTCGTAGTCTTCCCCCGCTCAAATTCCATTTGATGGACCTCTCCGTCCCGCGAGACCTCGACTTCGAACCATTCGCTTACGGCATTAACACATTTTGCGCCAACGCCGTGCGTGCCGCCGGAGAATTTATAACCGCCCTGGCCGTATTTGCCGCCAGAGTGGAGCGTCGTCAAAACCAGTTCGACGCCAGGAATGCCATACTGCGGGTGAGTATCCACCGGAATGCCACGTCCGTTGTCCCGGACCGAAATCGAGCCATCCACCTGAATTGTTACCTCAATTTTGTCACAATAACCGGCAAGATGCTCGTCCACTGAATTGTCCAAAACCTCGCTGACACAATGGTGCAATGCTCGCTCGTCGGTGCCGCCAATATACATTCCAGGCTTCTTACGAACAGCTTCCAACCCCTCCAACTTGCCCAACTGCGCGGCCCCATAACTGCCTGTTACCGCAGTCGTGACGACTGAATCTCGAGACTCCATATCAGATGTATTAGGCATAAAAATTCCCGAAAAATCCTGCCCTTGAGCGTTGAGTTTCAGGACGCAAAAATTATAGAAAATTTACTCTTCTCACACAATGTTTATTTCAACTTTTTTAGGCCCGAAAATACAATTACTTGTGTAATTTTGCTTGATAAACCGCGATATATTGTGGTTTTCGCTTGTGACGGTAAATTGGATGGAAACAGCGAAATCCATCTGATTTAGATCCCCCTAAAAGCAGCGCACAACAGTCCTGATTCAGGGAAAAAGCGGGTGTCGTTGCCAGCGCAAATTTGGCGAGATTTCTTTCTGTTCATTCATTTCGCTCCCTCATTATCATCCGCCCGTGCAGCTTAATCGCGATCAATTACTGGCACCGCTCAAGAAATATTTCGGTTTCGATTCATTTCGTCCGCTCCAGCAGGAAATCATCTCAGATTCTCTCCGTGGCAGGGACGTCTTCGCGGTTCTGCCGACGGGCGGTGGAAAATCGCTGTGCTTTCAACTGCCCGCCCTCGTGCGTTCCGGACTGACAGTTGTGGTCTCTCCGCTCATCGCGCTTATGAAAGACCAGGTTGACGCATTGCAGGCCGCGGGCGTGCAGGCCACATTTCTCAACTCATCTCTCGCCGCAGGAGAATCGCGTCCGCGTCTCCGAGGATTGCACAACGGCGAATTTCGCCTTCTGTACGTGGCGCCGGAACGATTGACCCTTTCGGGCTTTCTCGAAGATTTAAAAAAGTGGAACGTGAATCTCTTCGCCATTGACGAAGCGCACTGCATCAGCGAATGGGGCCACGACTTTCGACCGGAATACCGCCAACTTCGCGCGTTGCGCGGCCTTTTCCCGAGAGTGCCGATGATGGCTCTCACGGCAACGGCCACATCGCGCGTGCGCGACGACATCGTTGCCCAGCTGCATTTGAAAGATCCGGCGCGTTACGTTGCCAGCTTTAATCGCCCGAATCTGATTTACCGCGTGGCGGCCAAATCAGGCGCATACGATCAAATCCTTTCCTATATTCGCTCGCGACCGAAAGAAAGTGGGATTATATATTGCCAGGCCCGCAAGACCGCCGAAGATCTCGCCCGTAAACTTAGTCGGGACGGCATCAAAGCACTGCCCTATCACGCCGGCCTCGAAAGCGGCGAGCGATCGAAACACCAGGAAAAATTTCTTCGGGATGAGGCCCGCATCGTTTGCGCAACCATTGCATTTGGAATGGGAATTAACAAACCCAACGTCAGGTTCGTCATCCATTACGATTTGCCGAAAAACATCGAGGGCTATTACCAGGAAACCGGCCGAGCTGGACGCGACGGTTTGCCGGGTGAATGCCTGCTCCTTTTCAGCCCGGGAGACCGTGTCAAGCAAATGCGATTTATCGACGAGAAACCCGATCCGCGCGAAAGAGAAATCGCACGCGCCCAATTGGAACGAATGATCCACTACGCGGAAATTGGGAGTTGCCGCAGGGAATTTTTGCTCGGATATTTTGGCGAGCAATTCACGCAAACGCCGTGCGCTGCCTGCGACAATTGCCTGACGCCGCGCGCCGCCTGGGACGGCACCGTGGCAGCCCAGAAATTTCTTTCCTGTGTCTATCGCATCCGCGAAAAGAGCAGGTTCAATGTAGGAATTCAACACGTCGTGGAGGTGCTATGTGGCGCCGACACTGACAAGATCCGCAAATTTGAGCACCATAAGCTTTCCACCTATAACATCGGTTCTGAACACTCGCGCGCGGACTGGGCCGCCATCGGGCGTGAACTTGTCCGGTTGGGTTTCCTCCATCAAAATGCTGAGAAATTCAATGTCGTCGAACTGACGGAAGCCGGACGCACGGCGCTCAAATCACGCCGAAAAATTATGCTCACGAAAGCCGTCAGTGCCGGCCCGATGGAACATCGCGTCGGAGAGATCGCGTGCGACGAGGCACTATTCGAAAAACTGCGATGGTTGCGCAAGCGACTTGCTGACGAGCGCGGCGTGCCACCCTACGTCATTTTCGCCGACACTACTTTGCGGCAGATGGCGCGCCTGTATCCAGCCAGGGAATCCGACCTTTCCCGAGTCAGCGGCATTGGAGAAAAGAAAATGCGCGAGCATGGCCAAACATTCTTGCGCGAAATTGCCGCGCACCTGGATTCAAATCCCCGTCAAATATTCGCCGACGATTCATTTTCGACCCACCCGACCGTTGTTCCACGCCAGCCGGAATTGACGGATACCGCGCGCGAATCCCTGCAATTTTTTCGGCAGGGCAAGAGCGTGCCTGAGATTGCGAGCATTCGGGGCGTCAAAGACGGCACCATTTACGGCCATCTTGAACAGGCTTTGCTTGCCGGGGAAAAACTTGATGTGAACACCTTGGTTCCGGTCGCCGCGCAACGCGAAATCGCGGATGCCTTCGCCCGGCGCGGCATTCTGAGCCTCGCCCCGATTGTGGAATCGTTTGGCGGCAAATATGGATACGGCGAATGCAGAATTGTCAGGGCCGCTTTGCAAGTTGAAAAAAAGTTGCTCACTTCGAGGTAGGCACATGAGGTCAAATCTCGACTTAAGAACGTTTTGCGCAAAGAGTGGGCAAGATTGACGCGTTTGCAGCCGTGTTGATAATAATTTTGGCGATGCACTCAAATGAATAAGCGCGCAATCATCAAAAAAATTATCATCAAACTGGCGGAGGAATTGGAGGTCTATTTCCGGGCGGCCGCGGCTTCGCGCACGGAAGCCACCCACGAACAAAGCAAGGCCGAAAACAAGTACGATACCCGCGGTCTGGAAGCTTCCGACCTGGCCCGGGGACAGTCCCGGCAGGCGGCAGAAATTCAGGGGGCCATCGCTGCGTTTGAGAACCTGAAACCACGCAATTTCGGCGACGCCGAACCCGTGGATGTGGGGGCTTTTGTGGAGCTGGAAACCAATGGTGAGAAGGCCGCCTATTTTGTGGGCCCCCGGGCAGGAGGGACGGAAATCGTCCATGATAAGCGACCCGTGTTGGTGATTACTCCTGAATCGCCATTAGGGAAACAGCTCATCGGGCGGAAACAGGGCGATGTCCTGAACATCCTCATCGCGCAAACGCAGAACCGATGCCGGGTAAAGGTGGTGCTCTAAACGCAAATTCAAATCGTCTCGCTTTTTGGGACTAAGATTTTTATGCTTTCTGGATGGACGTTACTGACAGTTTTTTGAAATATCCTGACACTTTTGTTCGCCGCCACATCGGTCCAAACGAAACCGAAGCCACTGAAATGCTGGGCTTGTTTGGCTTTAAGAATTCAGATGATTTAGCCAAAGCCGCCGTCCCGGAATCTATCCGGCTTGATAAAAAGCTCAACCTCCCCGCCGCGCAAAGCGAGTTTGAGGCGCTGGCAGAACTGAAAAAAATCGCTTCTGAAAACAAAGTATTCCGGTCTTTTATCGGCATGGGCTACTACGACTGTATCACACCGCCGGTCATCCAGCGCAATGTTTTGGAAAATCCCGGGTGGTACACTCAATACACGCCTTACCAGGCCGAAATTTCCCAGGGCCGTCTCGAGTGTCTTTTGAATTTTCAAACGATGGTCGCCGATTTGGCGTCACTGCCGATCGCGAACGCTTCGCTCCTGGACGAAGCTACCGCCTGCGCCGAGGCCATGACGATGAGCCAGGCGCTTAAAGACGGCCGAAACGTTTTCTTTGTTTCGGAAGACTGCCATCCGCAAAATATCGAGGTGGTCCGCACACGGGCCAAAGCGCTTGGAATTGAGTTAATCGTTGGCAACCACGAGGCCTTCAAATTCAATGAGAATGTCTTTGGCGCGCTCGTGCAATATCCTGATACAGTTGGCGCCGTCAATGATTTCGGGCCGTTTGTGGAGGCAGCGCACAACGCAGGTTCGCTCGTGACGGTCGCCACGGATTTACTGGCGCTCACTCTCATCAGGCCGCCCGGGGAATTCGGCGCGGATATTGCCGTGGGCAGCGCACAACGATTGGGCGTGCCGCTTGGCTATGGTGGTCCGCACGCGGCATTTTTCGCGACGCGAGACGAATTCAAACGTCACATGCCCGGTCGCATCGTTGGGGTGTCTAAAGATTCCCGCGGCAAGGCAGCTTTGCGGCTGGCACTGCAAACGCGCGAACAGCATATCCGCCGGGAAAAAGCCACGAGCAACATCTGCACCGCACAGGCGCTCCTTGCGAACATAGCCGCATTGTACGCAGTGTATCATGGCGCCGAGGGATTGAAGAAGATTGCCCAGCGAGTTCACACGATTACACACTTGTTGGCATCGTGCCTGGAGAGCGCGGGAATCAAAGTTTTAAATAAAACGTACTTCGATACTCTGGCTATCGCGGTTCCAAATACAGCAGCCGTTCATCAAGGTGCCGCCCGGGCGCAGATGAATTTCCGTCATGTCGGCGATACTGGAATCGGAATTTCGTTGGATGAGACAACTTCCTTTGAAAATTTAAAAGCAATCGTCCATGCCATAACAGGTGGAAAAAATCCGGCAATCCTGCTCCCCGTATCGAATCATAATTCGATCCCGGAAAAGTTTCGTCGCACTTCGCAATTCCTGACCCACAAAGTCTTCAACGGCTATCACAGTGAAACGGAGATGCTCCGCTACATCAAGCGCCTTGAATCGCGCGATCTTTCCCTCACGGCATCCATGATCCCGCTGGGTTCCTGCACGATGAAATTGAACGCCGCAGCGGAAATGTACCCGATTTCATGGCCGGAATTTGCGAAGCTCCACCCATTCGCGCCGTTGGAGCAGACGCGAGGCTACCAAAAGCTATTTGAACAACTTGAATCATGGCTTAGAGAAATCACCGGTTTCGCGGGCATTTCTTTGCAGCCCAATGCCGGTTCCCAGGGCGAATACGCCGGATTGCTCGCGATTCGCGCCTGGCACGAATCCCGTGGAGAGAGCCATCGTAACGTCTGCTTAATTCCCGCTTCAGCCCACGGCACCAACCCGGCCAGTGCGATTATGGCGGGGATGAAAGTTGTAGCAGTGGCCTGCGACGCCAACGGCAACATTGACGTGCCGGACTTGCGCGCCAAGGCCGATGCCCACAAAAAGGACCTGTCAGCACTAATGGTGACGTACCCGTCCACTCACGGCGTATTCGAGGAACCAATTCGTGAGATTTGCGAAATTATCCATGCCCATGGCGGACAAGTATACATGGACGGCGCGAATCTCAATGCCCAAGTGGGACTATGCCGCCCGGCGGATATCGGAGCGGATGTTTGCCATCTGAACCTGCATAAAACGTTCTGCATCCCGCATGGCGGAGGTGGTCCCGGCGTTGGACCGATTGGCGTTGCGCAACATTTGATTCCATTTCTGCCAGGCAACCCTCTGGTTAATAAATCGCCGGTCGGGCCCGTATCGGGCGGGCCATGGGGCAGCGCCGGCATTTTGGCGATTTCATGGATGTACATTGCGATGATGGGGCCGGAAGGTCTTATGGCCGCGACGAAATTTGCCATCCTCAACGCTAATTACATTGCCAAACGGCTCGAAAATTATTTTCCCACGCTCTACCGACGCAACGGCCTGGTCGCGCACGAATGCATTTTGGATTTACGCGCATTCAAGAGCGTCACTGCCGAGGACGTGGCGAAACGGCTTATGGATTATGGCTTTCATGCGCCCACGTTAAGCTGGCCGGTAGCCGGCACGTTAATGGTAGAACCTACCGAAAGTGAATCGAAATACGAATTGGATCGTTTTTGCGATGCGATGATTTCGATACACGCAGAAATGACCGCCGTCGAGTGCGGAACGGCGGATGCAAGGAACAATCTCCTGAAAAACGCGCCCCATACTGCTGATCAAATCGCCAGTGACGATTGGAATCGCCCGTACTCCCGTCAACAAGCCGCTTTTCCAGTTAAATCCTTGAGCGACTACAAGTTCTGGCCGCATGTCAGCCGCGTAGACAACGTGTTTGGCGACCGAAATCCGATCTGCTCTTGTGCGGGGATGGACGCGTATTGAAATTTTTCTGTAACTTGACAACTGATGGGTCCGTCATAACGTTTGCTCCGTATGAAAATTAACCTTATATCATTATCGGCACTCGTATCGGTTTTGGGCGGCGCAAGCTTGCTGGCAGTTACTCCGCCACAGACCGCCGGCCTGAATGCTCCGGCCTC
>DASYZW010000141.1:0-1951 GCA_035945915.1 Verrucomicrobiia bacterium
ATTTGCCCCGGTCAATTTAAATGAGCTCGTCGATGAACTGGGGCTGCTCGTGCGTCATAAGCTCGCCAACCAGAAAATCGAGATGACGCGGAGATTACAACCGGACCTGCCCCCGGTCATGGGGGATGCGCCGCAACTCGAACAGGCATTCTTAAACCTGATCTTGAATGCGGCGGAAGCAATGCCGGACGGCGGGATGCTGACGGTGAAAACCCGCGCCGTTAAATCCCGGGTTATCATCGAATTTAAAGATACCGGCGGCGGCATGAGCGAAGAATTGCAAAAGCAGGTGTTCACGGCGGTCCTGAGCACAACTAAAACCAAGGGAACCGGGCTGGGATTGGCCATCGTGGGACGAATCGTGGAAACGCATCATGGCACCATCCGGATTAAATCCAGTTCAGGTCGTGGTACGGCCATGGTTATTTCGCTGCCGGCGAAATGAAGAAAAAAAATTCGGGCAGCAGACGCCAAGGAGGTGGGGGTGGGGAACCCCGCTGAAGAAACGTGCTGCCACCCGAACTACCTTAATGTGACAACAATGCAACGATTTGTCAACACGTTATTGTTAAATATTGTAAAATATCCCGTCACCTTTGATTTTGCTTTACCACCGGTTTTTGTCACATAGAGTGTCAGCATGACAGATTTGGGCTTCGCCGGTCTTTTTCGGGGATTGGACCCGAAAGAGCTTCAGGCCCTGCGCGATATCGCCGAGGAACGGGTCTTCCCGGCGGGCGCGCGCATATTCAGTGAAAATGATCCCGGTGACGGTGTCTACGTGATCCGGGAAGGGCTCGTGGAAATTGCCCACATGGTCGGCGACCGGGCGCTTTGCGTCTTTTCCAAATTCGGCCCCGGCGAAATCTTTGGTGAAATGGCCGTGATCGAAGACAGGCCTCGCTCGGCCACAACCACTGCCGTGAAAGAAACGAGGGTTTATTTCATTCCCCGGGCCCAAATGATCTCCCTGTTGCGGCTCTCGCCATCTTTGTCGCTGCGATTGTTGCAGGAAGTCAGCCGGCGTCTGCGGGATTTTAATCAGCAGCACCTGCGCGAAATCGTCGAGGCCGAACGCCTGTCCGCCCTGGGAAGCTTCGCGCGATCCATCGTCCACGACCTGAAAAATCCGTTGACCGTTATTGGCATGGCCACCGAAATTATGGCCGCGCCCAAAACGCAATCGGAGGTGCGGCGGGAATCCTATGAGCGGGTCAGGCGGCAAATCGCCAGGATCACGGAATTGGTGGGTGACATTCTGGATTTTACGCAAGTCGCCCCTCCGGAACGCGAGTTCGCCGCCGTCTCGTATCTGGAATTTATCCGGGAACTCGTAACCGAGGTTCGCCTGGACCTCGAATTGAGAAGCGCCGTTCTCACCGTGGAAAATGAGCCGCCCGCCGGAACGTTGCGCTTTGATCCGCGCCGGATTCGCCGCGTGATTCGCAACCTCACGGGCAATGCAGCCGATATGATGCCCGAAGGCGGCCGGGTTGTGATCCGTTTTCAATACGGTGGAAACGAAGTCATCACCGAGGTCCAGGACGAAGGCCCCGGCATCGCGCCCGAGGTCGCGGACCGGTTGTTCCGGCCGTTTGTTACCTTCGGCAAGGCGCATGGCACCGGGCTGGGCCTCTCGATTTGCAAAAAAATCATCGAAGACCATGGCGGCCGGATCACCGCCCGCAATGTCGGCGCTCCGGGACACGGCGCCATATTTTCCTTTACGCTGCCCTTCCGCGAAACCGGCGAAACTCCGTCGCGCGGCTAGCGACGCCATGCAAATCGTTTCGGCGCTTTAACTTTTCGACGCTTCACGGCATCCTCTCGTGCTGCACGGCCAATGAATCGCATTAAATTGCTCCCGGAGCAGGTGGCTAATCAAATTGCCGCCGGCGAAGTCATTGAACGCCCGGCCAGCGTGGTCAAGGAACTCGTGGAGAATGCTCTG
>DASYZW010000142.1:0-6723 GCA_035945915.1 Verrucomicrobiia bacterium
CGCCGCGGCGCAGCCTCGCCGCCCGGATGAGACGGCGAGTAAGTCCGCGCCGCCCGGCGCCGGCCATAAGCGGTCATCCCCCACGGCTTATACACCGAAAGCGTCATAGCGGCGAGCAGCACCAATAAACCACCCGTCGCATGGATCAAGTCCGGACGGAAATCCACCCCGGACGACATCACTTGTTTCGCCAGGTGTGACACATCTTGCATGTGTCGAAACAAAACAAGGACGGCGAAAATTGTCAGCAGCAATTTCGCCAGTATCCACCAGTGCCGAAGCAAGCCCAATTGTGTGCCCAACGACAGAGCCAGTCCGCTCAAGAGCGCGGCAAAACTGAACGGGACGATCACATACCAGCCAATCAACTCCATTGAGAGACAGACGGCACGGACGATCTGCGGATCGCGATTTGCCAGGCCAGTGACGACCAGAGCCAGGTAAGGAACGATCGCGCCGAACCAACCGACTGAAAAAGCGACATGGGCCAGAAGCACGAACTTTTGAAAGCGAGGTGTCATATTCATGCGGGTGATATTGGTTCACGTTTAAACTTTTTTGTCATTAATTTTGCCATGCGGCCTTCCTTAAATCCTCGTTTTTTCGAAGGACCCTCGAAGTAATTCATTTTCCTGCCGCGGGATAATTGTCTTGTCGTCATGCGGAATGTGCCTGCGGCGTTCCTTTTTTCTTAAAGTAAATAAAGAAAAACCAGTTACTCAACATGATGGCAATGACATTCAAATAGGTCGTATAATCCCATTGAAACGAGGCCCGGGCGATGGCACTGGGCGGACGAACAGTAGGTATCAGGCCACATGCGCCGAACAACAAATCCACGACGATTCCCGCAATTACCATTGAAACGAACATGACGACGGTAATGTAAAGCGCGGCTTTTGCGCCGTAGTATTTCCGGTAAATGAGAATCAGCGGAATGATGATTAAGTCAGCGTAAATGAACGAAATCACGCCCCCGAAACTGATGCCGCCCGACCAAAGCAAACTGGCCAGCGGAATGTTGCCAACAGAACAAACAAATGACACAACGGCGATTAACGGCCCAACGATGGCATTTTCAATCAAGCGTATCGGCCCCGGTCCCTGAGCGACGAATAGTTTCTGCCACCATTGATCTGGAACAAGCGCCATCAAAAGCCCGGCAATGAAAAATCCGCCAAGAATTTCCTTCCAGAGCATGGATACATCCATGATAAAGGCATTGGCGACCTGCTCCCAATTCTCGCGCCGTTTGAGTTTCTGTGTGAAAGATTCTTCCGGCATTTCCGTTTCGTGATGTTCGTGAGAATGGCAGCAGGATTTCACTTCATCGCCGTTATGCAACCTCGCTTGCTCAACCAATCCTTTGGGCAGCGTCAGTTTTATCAACAACCACATGACGCCAATCAAAACGAACGCGCCAATGATTTCGGCCAGGAGGAACGTCCAGCCGAGCAACAACCAGAGGATGAAACCAAGTTCGAGCACGAGATTTGTCGAGGCAAACATAAAAGCGAGGGTCGGCACAAGCGCGGCGCCTTTTTTAAAAGCAGTTTTAGCGGTTGCCGCCGCCGCATAGGAGCACGAAGAGCTGACTGCGCCGAAAAATGCCGCCAGTCCGACTGAACGCAGATTCGTCTGGCCAAACCGTCTCGTAATTTGCTCATTGCGGAGAAATGCCTGTAAAAACGCTGACAAGGTGAATCCCAGGACCAACGCCCAGAGCGTTTCCCAAAGCATGGCCGCCGCGTGAGATAAACTTTGCCAGAGCCAGTTCACTGTTATTTAAGAAACCGCGCCAATGTTGTTTGGACCTCTGCCAATAGCTCTTTTTGTGTCATCGGTTTTGCCTTTTGATGCTCGGTTTTTCGGCCGTGGCCGATCACGCAGGATTCCAGATGGCTCGTGAGCAGTTCGACGCCCAGGGCGTCCAGGGCCGAGCGAACCGCCGCAATTTGCGTCAAAATGTCCACGCAATAGCGCCCTTCTTGGGCCATGCGCTGGATTCCCGCAATTTGTCCGGCAATCCGATTGAGTCTTCCTTTTACCCGTCCGGAAACTTTCGAGTTCATAATGCCCGAACTATACCCGGTGAGGGTATATTGATCAAATTATAAAATTTTGCTTGAACAAATTCCAGGAAATGGTATCTAATGAGGTCGAGGGCAGTTGGGGCGCGATGAACTTTGCGTTTGCGCGACTGAACGGCGAATAACCAAATAACCAATAAGAATATGACCAGGAATCAAAAAACCATACTCGTTACCGCAGCCATTGCCGGGCTGGTCGCGGGCGCTGTTGTCAAAGCCAAAACCGTCAGCAACGACCAGATCAAAATCATGGCCGGCAAGCCCGTGTTAAGCAACACCACAAGCCTGAATGGTTGTCCCAGTTGTGGAGGCAAGACTAATAGCGTCAGTAAAAATTGAGCGGCGGGCAAACGCCTGTTTGTCTTGCGCAAGGAAGTTTATGTAAAAGAGCGAAGCTGCAAAGTTTCGCTCTTTGTTGTTTTAGGAATTAATTATGCCTGCCAATCCATTCAATGGCTTTACCGATTACGGCATTGGCATCGGGCTGCGCGTGCCTCATTTCGACCATATTCTGTCCCGGAAGCCAGCGGTGGACTGGTTTGAGATCATCTCGGAGAATTTCATGTGCGATGGCGGTCGACCGCTGGAGGTGCTCGACCGGATTCTCGAGCAGTACCGCGTTGTTCAGCATGGCGTTTCGATGTATTTTGGGTCGTCGGAAAAATTAAACCGCGAGCATTTGAAAAAACTGAAGCGGCTCGTCAGGCGAACGAATACGCCCTGGCTCTCCGACCATCTTTGCTGGGGCAGCGTGGATGGCCGCTACACGCATGATTTGCTGCCCATGCCTTATACTTTCGCCGCCGCGAAAGTGACCGCGCAAAAAATCCGGGCTGCGCGTGATTTTCTCGAAGTGCCGATTTGCGTCGAAAACGTCAGCAGCTACGCTGAATTTCATGTTTCGGAAATGACCGAATGGGAATTTCTCAATGAAGTCGTCGAACGCGCCGATTGTGGAATCCTGCTCGACGTGAACAACATTTACGTCTCCTCGCGCAACCACAATTTCAATCCATTCGATTATGTGAACGGGGTTCCACCGGATCGTGTCGCGCAGATTCACATCGCCGGGCACAGCAAATTTCGGAAATATATCCTGGATACACACGACCATCCGGTGATTGATCCGGTCTGGAAACTTTATGAGCGCGCCATCCACCGCGTTGGCAGAACGGCGACGCTGCTGGAGTGGGACGACCGCATTCCATCATTTGAGGAAGTTCACGGCGAAGCTCTTAAAGCCAGGCAATTTCTTGGACATTTTGAAAAAGAACCCGCTAAGACCTGAATCCCAGACGAGCGCAGGACTCCGCGAGCTGCAACGGCTCATGGCAAATGCGGTCATGCGTCCGCTTGGCCCGGGGGACAGGATGCAACGCAAATGGATTGATGGCCGCCTGACAAGGCGAGTCGCGGAAAGCTTCATCAAACCGAATGCCCGGCTGACCTCCTTCGAGCGGCTGGAGATATACAATCAGCAATATTGGTTTCGCCTCGGCAATTGCCTTTACAAGGACTATCCGGGCCTGCGCGCGATTCTGGGTGACCGGGCGTTTGAAAAGCTCATCCGTGAATATCTCATGCGCTATCCGTCCCGGTCTTACACGCTACGCAACCTGGGTTCGCGACTGGTGAAATTTTTGAAAACCGCGCCGGGCGCGACAGCGCCGCGCCGGCAGCTCGCGCTGGACATTGCGCGGCTTGAATGGGCGCATATCGAAGCATTCGACAACGAAGCCCGTCCCCCGCTTGAGCCCAACGATTTGCTGGATGCGAACGCCGCGAAACTTCGCCTGCGATTGCAACCACATTTTAGCCTGCTGAAATTACAATACGTAGTGGACCGTTTTTTAATTGATCTGAGAAAAAAAGTCGGTTTGCGCGGTGAAGCGAGCAATGCCATAGAACAAGATCATCATGGCGAGAAAAACAAATTGACGCGGAATTTAAAACGCAAAGACAATTTTCTCGCGGTGCATTGCTACCAGGATCAAGTTTATTATAAGCGGCTGGAACCCGGTCAGTTTGTTCTTTTGTCGGCGTTGCAAAACGGCGCGACTTTGGAGAGAGCGTGCGTGAGACTGGCCGGCTTGAAAATTTCCGAAGATTTGGGCGAGGCAATCCAAAACTGGTTCTCAGACTGGATGGCGCTCGGATGGTTCTGCGGCCTGAAATAATCAGTTTTCGCGGATGTGCCGACCCGGAACTGATTGGGGTGGCACATGAAAACGGAGAAAACGAAAATTGCAGTTTGGGGCCGCAGATGCACACAGATTTTTGAACCGCGAACCAGGCTAACTTCCCGCTCCATTTTTAAATTCAAGGGCGGCTTGTCGGTCCGTAGCTTCCGGGCGAAGGTGGTCGGCGCCCCGCCGCCCAAATTAACTCAAGCCTTCCATAAAGCGTTGGCCCCGGCGCGGTATAGGCGACACTTTCATGGCTTGCTACTCTGATAATAAGCTCTCAATCTTACCCTCAAAATCGGCTTTTGCACCAACGGCCCGCACGTTCGTCAAAACGCAAACAACCCTTCTTATCCACCAAAAACATATGTGGGATGCCGTCAATACCGAATTCTTGAGCAAACTTATTGCGCTCCATAATCGCCGTATAACCCAAACGATCTATAAACTCAAGGGGCAGCCCCGAAAGCTTTCGGGATTGACTGCATTCTGAAAACCCTTCGACCGTGGCGTGAGATTGTTTTCGGTCGGGTGATTTGGGTTGCCCAGGCAGGGTGTGGGGGGTGATTTGGTTTCAATTTCCGCGAGCGGTGGCAGCGCCACTCGGGATCGCCCACGGATACGATGGAGCGCTTTCAGCGCGGCGGGGGGCAGGCCGTCCCTATCCGGAAATCAGTGTGCATCCGTGGTTAAAAGACCATTGCGTTGCGTGAGATCGTCTTCGTCAATTTCCCGGATGGTCCGGCGGCGGGGTTTCGGCTTGTGCTGGTGTCTTGAGTTCGTCGGGCGCGACGGTGGCCAATCCGGCATCGACGGTCACGGGCGCGGGCGGTTTTTCGACCTGGATGCGGCGCAAGTCGTCGGCAGCGGGCAAATCCTCCAGTCCGCGCAGGCCGAAATATTCGAGAAACATCGGCGTGGTGCCGTACGTTTGCGGACGGCCCACGGCTTCGGCGCGGCCCACGGATTCCACCAGGCCGCGTTCGGTGAGGGTTTGCATGACGCCGTCCACGCTCACGCCGCGAATCTGCTCGATTTCAGCGCGAGTGATAGGCTGTCGATAGGCGATAATGGCCAGCGTCTCCAGGGCGGGCTGCGAAAGGCGGGGCGGACGCGCCTTGACCCCGACGAGCGCGCGCACCCAGCCACCGAATTCCGGCTGGGTGGCAAATTGCCACGAACCTGCGACGCAAACGAGGCGGTAGCTGCGGGCCGCCGCCTCATGATCGCGCGCCAATTCTTCCAGCGCGGGCGTGAGGTCGGCTTCCTTGACTTTGGAAAAGGCTTTTACCGTGACGTCGGCGTCCTCGGCATCGGCGGCATTGACCAGGACTTCGCGAAGTTCTTTTGCGTTCAACGGTTTTTGAGCGGAAAAGAGCAGGGATTCGAGTACAAATTTTAATTCCATTTTAAATTTTGAATTTACACCGTACGAGTTATGCCTGCGCGTTGACGTTGGCCGGCTGGTCCGGTTGCGCAGGCGGATTTGATTCTGTTTCGGGTTGGGTCGCAGGGGGCGCAGCGTCACTCGCGGCAGCCGGCGCGGCGACGGTTTCCGCGCGGCCAATTTCAATTTCGCCAAATGCTTCGGGTTGGGCGCACACCAGTTGTTTCAACCGGATCAATTCGAGCAACGCCAGAAAGGTGCAGACGATTTCGGACCGGCTGGCCGCGTTTTCAAACAGTTGTGAAAATTTTACCGGGCCGCGCTCACTGATCGTCGTGATGATGAATTCAATTTTTTCGCTGACGCTCCATTTATCCTCAAAGATTTCACGGGTGGCGCCCTCGCGCTTTTCGAAACGCTTGAGGACCGTGTTCACGGCATTGAGCAGGTCAAAAATAGACACTTCCGGCCGGGCGGGCTGGGCGGCGGTTTCGGCAAAATCCGGTTTTCCCGGGACGCGCGGGTAAATGTGCTCCTGGCGCGCTTCCAGGGATTGCAATTGGGCGGCGGCGTCCTTGAATTTTTTGTATTCGACGAGCTGGCGAATGAGTTCCCAGCGAGGGTCTTCGCCATCGTCTTCACCCTCGACCTGGGCCTGTTGTTCCACCGGCAACAGTTCCCGGCTTTTGATGTACATGAGCGTGGCGGCCATCACGAGAAATTCGCCGGCGATGTCGAGGTCGAGCAGTCGCATGGTATCGATGTATTCGATGAACTGCGTGGCGAGTTTGGTCAGGTTGACTTCATAAATGTCCACTTCCTCTTTTTTGATGAGGTAAAGCAGCAAATCGAGCGGGCCTTCGAAGACCTCGAATTGAACTTTGTATTCGGCCATGAACGGAAAAATTTTAGAATGCGCGGATGAGAATGGCAATGAAGGAACGGAAATGTTTCGCGCGAAGACCGCGAAGTTACGCGAAGAAAATTTTTACTTTGTTGCCTTCGCGCCCTTCGCGCGACTCTGCCAGCTTGGCGCTTGGAAATTATTCCTATCTATTTGAAC
>DASYZW010000143.1:0-3551 GCA_035945915.1 Verrucomicrobiia bacterium
TTTCTTCGTGCCAATGCTTTTCCAGGCCGGCGAGGGTGTCCCTTTCCCTGGCCAGCGTTTCTTTGATTTCGGACAAACGGTTTTTGTGATCCAGACCGCTGGCGGTTTCCCGATTGAGAATTTCCGCTTCGGTATCGAGGGCCTGAATGCGACGGCGGCAATCGTCCACTTCCGGAGGAATGGCGTGCTTGCTCACGGCCACGCGGGCGGCCGCGGTGTCGATCAGGCTCACCGCCTTGTCGGGCAATTGTCTTCCTGCGATGTAGCGATGCGAGAGGCGCACCGCGGCTTCGATGGCTTCGTCGAGCACCTGCACTTTGTGATGTTTTTCAAATGGCACCATTACAGCGCGTAACATGCGGATGCATTTTTCCTCGCCCGGTTCCTCAACCTTCACGACCTGAAAGCGGCGCGTGAGGGCTGGATCTTTTTCAATATGCCGTTTGTATTCGTCCCAGGTGGTCGCGCCGATCGTGCGCAAAGTGCCTCGCGCCAGGGCGGGTTTGAGCAGGTTGGCCGCGTCACTGGCGCCGCCGCCTCCCGCCCCCATTAGCGTGTGGGTTTCGTCAATGAAAAGGATGATGGGTTTAGGGGAAGCCTGAACTTCATCGATTACCCCGCGCAGACGCTGTTCGAATTCGCCTTTCATGCTTGCGCCGGCTTGAAGCAAACCGACATCCAGCGCGCGGACCGTGACGTCGCGGAGAGTAGGCGGAACGTCTCCCGCCAGAATGCGGTGCACCAAACCCTCAACGACGGCGGTTTTTCCGACGCCGGCTTCACCGGTCAGGATGGGATTGTTTTGCCGGCGGCGCATGAGAATATCCACGCATTGGCGAATTTCCTCATCACGCCCGATTATCGGATCGATTTCACCTTTTTTCGCTTTCTCGTTGAGGTCGGTGGTGAATCGCTTAAGAGCCTCCTGCTTGCCCATCTCGGCGGGCGGAATTGCCCCGCTGGTTTCACCCGGGGCGGCTCCCGCGGACAGGCCGGAGCCGTCGCTGGCGCGCAAGGCGTCCTCGGGCGAACCGGCGACAATTTGGGCAAAATTGTCAGTGAGGGCTTCGAGTTTGATTTTGGCCAGCTCTCGGGAAATGGCGAGGAACTTGTGCCGGAGTTCACTGTTTAGATAACCGACGACAAGGTGGCCGGAGCGGACCTGGAATTCGCCGAACATGAGTGTTCCAAAAACCCAGGCGCGTTCGATGGCATCGGGAATGTCCGACGAGAAATCAGATATGGCGGTTGCGCCGCGCGGAAGCCGGTCGAGGGCGGCGATCAGGTCGGCCGCCAGGCGTGAGGCGTCAATTTGGAAATGCCTGAAGATGCGGTGAAGGTCGCTGTCCTGGTTTTGGAGCAATTGATGGATCCAATGAATGCTTTCCACATAAGGATTGCCCCGCATTTTGCAGAAAATGGTGGCGCCTTCAATAGACTTGTATCCGATACTGTTTAACTTGCCAAAAAGGGTCGTTCGTTTTATCTCAGCCATATTTTATGCCGGGTTGGACTTGTTTTAATGAAATTGAACTGACTTCACAATGAGATTCTTTCTATTTAAGACGGGGTCAGCACCAAATCGTCTGCGTCCCTGGCGAACGGTTTTGTTTTCAACCAGGTCGTCCAGCCGAGCCGGCCCGCGCTGCCGAGCTTCGTAATGGGAACTTCTTCGGCTTTAAGGACCAATTGTGCGTCCCAGAAGAAGTGTTCGCCGCAATAATTAAGAACCCATTGGCGGAGCCGCACAAACGATGAGCCGCCAGGCAGGAGTCGCTGGTAATCCTTGAATGACATTGGGCCGAGCCGGACGCGGAATTTGAGCTGCCCATCATAAATACGGAGGCCCACGATAGTACTCGAACCGACTGTTCCTGTTTGGGGTGATTTGCCCAAAACACAAAGGCTGTCGTCCGGCAGGTCCATCCAATGGCCGACAAAAGTTTGGAGTTCGGCCGGCACCTCAAAATATTCGCGCAAGATCGCCTCAAGGCCTTCCGCGGATCGACTCTGGCACGCAAGGCGGCCGGCGAAATACAACTTGGCGGAATCCTGGATTGCGTCACGGTTCCGCATGGCGTCGCCGCCCAATCCGAACGCGCTGCCGATGAATAATGAGAACCTCTGGTCATCCTGTCGGTCCAAATCGAGCGTTTTTTGATTTGTCGCCCAAGCCCGATAAAAAAACGAAATCAATCGATGATGGAAAACGTCCAGGAATACTGCGAGCGTCCGATCCCCGTGGTGCAGAATCCGTTCGTGCGCATATTCCGTCAGGTGCGTGGGCAGGGGAGCATTTGGGCCAAAGAGGCCAAAAAATCGGACAAATAATTTGGCGCCATCCGCTCCCCGTGGTTCAACGCTTTCAAGGGTGGAGGGCGGGAATGCGAGGGATGGCTTTTGGCCGAAACGCACGGCGTCCTGCGCCGGAGACAGGGAGCAACCGACGCGCGGCAAGTCGCGCCGCCGATTTTCGAGCAACCTGACGGCGCGAAAAAAATCAAAAGCAAACGGCTCTTTTACGAGGTCGTTTACTAGATTATCTGGCGTTTTCCGATCTGGGCCGGCCATCGCATGATTTCTCCGCGTTGTTGTGTGCGAACGACAGTTTCTGTAAAGGAATTAAGGGTAACGTATTTGGCGAAAAATTGTTCCAGCACGGCCCCGAGGAGGAAGGCTCCGGTCCCTTCGAAGGCGTTTTCGTCGAAGGTGAGCGTGATTTCCAGCCCGCGGGCAAATGCGATGGATCCGGTCCCGGGTATGCGCCGGACGATCGGCCGCGACTGAACTTTGGTAAGTCCCTCGATTTGCCGGAGAGTTTGCCGGTCATTGGCGTCGGCATAGAGTCGCAGCATTTCCCGCAATGCCGCCACGCCGTCGCCATTTTTCGAGTCAATGATGGAAAAGTAATTGAGCGAAAGATGGCTGATTAGCCGCCAGGAAAAGCGACCCTCAGCACACGAAGGCCGGGGGACGGTAGGATTGCTCAGACACCGGATGGAAGCGACTGGGGCGTTAATATCCATCGTGAAATCGGTCATGCCGAGGCCCACTGCCATTTGGATTGGCAGATGACGATTTGTGCACAGGGCTTTAATCCCGAGTTGCCGCAGGTCCGTCCGGTAGGGCGCGGAACTGGCATCCACCAAAGAAAGATAAACTTCGGTTCCGGCATAGGTCGACCGGCCGCCAAACTGCTTTTCTTTCGCGGTGAGCATGCGTGGCACTCGATTGAGTGTGTAGAAGGCGCCGGACTCCGCGTCTGCATCACGCGCCAAATAAAACGGGCGAAATTCCTGTTCCTGCCCAGTCTCCGCGCCGTAACCGGTGACTGATTGGATTTCAAATACCTCAAAATCCAGCGAGCGGTTGTGGTCTGCGACCACATGAAATTCGCTGAATTTATCGGAAATCTCGATGCGATCCAATTGTTTGGGAAAGAGATTAATAATCGGGCTGCAAAAAAGCTCGAACGAAGACATCGAAACCCGGTTTTCAAGCCGTGTGTCGGCTTCACGCAGTGGAACGATCAAATCCAATTGATCTCCAGT
>DASYZW010000144.1:0-5560 GCA_035945915.1 Verrucomicrobiia bacterium
TATTTCGTTAAATGGCTCCGCGGCAAATTCCGGTTTGACCCAATTCGCGAATGTGCTGAACGGCAGCTATGCGGCAGGATATTTTACGAACTACGCCGATGCCTCGGGCAACATCAACCTTTTGTACCTCCCGAATAGTTCCGTGTTCAACGCTTTATATGACGCGGGCCCGAATTTCTTTAGCGGCGAGAACCTGGTCTTGACGAATTTCTCCGGGCTTTCTCTCTATGTCTGGTCCTCGACGGATCCCGGTCTTCCGGTCAGCGGTTGGTCGCAAGTTGGCCAGATGTCGGAGCAATCACTGGCGCCGGGGCTGCCTGGTTACAGTCGTTATTCAATTAACGTTGTTCCCTCAGTCTCACCAACGTTTTACGTCGCTGGAAATGGCAATACCGGCCCGTATCTCACGTCACCTGTTCCGGTCTGCATGCTCACGACGCCGGATTTTTCAACTTTTACGGTAACTACTGTGGACACGGGGATCAATTCCGGGGGAGTGCTCGGTTTGTTGCCGCCTCCGCCGGTTTTGCAGCCAGATAACTACGATGCCGGCGGTCGTTTTCAGTTGCAATTTAGCGCTGCCACGAACTTTCCTTACATCATCCAGTCCAGCCCGGACCTGACCACGTGGACGAGCATCAGCTCAGGGACAACGTCTAATTCTCCCATGACATTTGTTGACATGAACGCCACGAACCCTCGTGAGTTTTATCGTGTCTTGCTGCAAAGTCCCTACTGAACGACTCGATAAACAGTTTTGGCAAAGGCTTTAGCGTATTGTTTTACGGTAACCTTACGGAAACTCGACCCGATAGAAGACGTCTTCGGAGTTCAGTGAGGCGGTGTTGGTAAAGGTAATTGAACCATCTGACGGAACAGTGTTGGTAGTGAGGGGGATCCAACCGCCGGAACCCGCGAGGTTCGTCGAAGCCTGCACGATATACTCGCTTCCCGGGATTCCGTTAGGGGAATTTAAGATCGCGGCTCCCGGTTCGAGCGCCAGAGCGAACCGAGGCACCGGCAGGATGGAAACAACTGCCACACTGCTGGTCACACTGCCGGAGTTATTGGTGACAACGACCTGGTAATTTCCACTATCCGCGGTAGCGGCCGGGGCGATGCTCAGGATATTTGTGAACACACCTGACACGTCGCCGCCGTTGGCCAAATTGACCCCGCCTTTTTGCCATTGGTAACTGAACGGAGACGTTCCTGACGGGGTCACGCCCAGGCTGACATCCCGCCCCGCATAATTGGTTTGGCCCGCCGGGGCGCTTACCGACAATGGTGAAGGGACAGACAGGGTGATATTGCTGCTGGTGGCGCTGCCCCAGAAATTTGTGACAACGACCGTATAGTTACCGGTATTGGCAGGGGTGACATTGGAAATCGTAAAGCTGAGGTTGGTGGTCGCGGCGCCCAGGGACGGGTTGTAGGCCGGCAGGTTTGTTTCGGCGACGAGATTGGTCACATTTTGGTACAGAAACGCGGTTGGGTAATTTCCGCCTTGAAGGGTAAAGGCAAATATCGCATTCGATCCCGCGCCAAGAGTCTGGTTGGTGGGTTGCTGTGATAACGCGGGGGCATAACCAAAATCCCAATAGGAAATATACTGTTGGTTATTAACGACGGTGTTTCCGCCGACGGTGCTGTTGAAGGTAACCGCATAAATCCCGCTTTTGGCGGGAACGGCCTGTGCGGCAGTCAGGCTTAAATTTGAGGTAGTTACCCCGATACTGACGCTATTGAATTGCCAGGAGTAAGAGTTAACGCCGGTGGGGACGTTCGTGATCAAGCTATACATTGTGATCGCCTGCCCGGCCAGCGGGTAATTTGTATATTGCTGGCTCAGAGAATTACTGCCAGGAGTAATGGCCATGGTGAGATAACAGGCGGCGCTTACCTTTCCCTGGCTATTGCTGGCATAGAGTGAATAGATGCCGGAATTGGTCAATTGTGCCGAGGGGATGAGCAGCGTGTTATTTGTCGCGCGCGGTATGGCAGTCAGTCCCTGCTGCCAAAAGTATGCCGGAGCAGGGTTACCCGAGGCGCCGCCGCTCAAAACCACGTCCGACCCGATCTGGGCGACCGTGCTTTGAGGGGAGACCAGGATGGATGGCACAACGGGACCGCCCCCGGAATTTTGAATGATTAAGGAAGTGCTTCGTGTATCGCTGAGGCCGCCCGAGCATGCGGACCCATCAGTGACCGTTGCCGTAATGGGTACGGTGCCAATGGAGCCGGTGGGCGTCCCGGTCACACTGGCGGTGTTGCCGCCGTTATAAGTCACGGTCAGGCCAGGGGCGATAGAAAATGAGCCGAGGCAATGGTTGCTGATGCTCATGGACTGGACAGCCCCGGCGTGACCTCCCGAATAAGTGAGGCTGCCCGCGTAAGCAACTCCAATCGTGGCCGAGGGAGGCGAAATGGCAATGCTCGACGCCTTCGAAACGGCGTCAAAACCGAGCAATGCCACGGCTCCAACGGCCCAGCGAAAGACAACCGCCGCAGTCGGCGAGGCGGCCAACTGGACTGCCGGAATCATTACGGACCGGACCATGGGCATCACGGACAAAACGCCCGCCAGGGTTATTGAAAGACGACGATTGGTATTTGAGTTCATAGTCGGAAAAAGGAAAAAGTTATCAGCGTTTGCTCAATCAGAAACTAATTGCAACCACAACCCCCGCCGCCAATGGCGCCACCGCCGGAAGCCTCTTCCCGGGAAAAGAAGATGTGTTCAGTTTGGGCGTCCCCGAGCGGATCACGATCGCCTTGCATGGTGTAATCGCTCAAGGTCTCGCGCTGCCAGGGTTTTACGTTTTGGCAACCGGTAACAGCCAGAGCCAGCGCGGAAAATAGAATGAGTCTCATTTTCATTTTTGTGCCTGTTTTAGAAGCGATTCAATTTCAGATTGATATTGCTGCCTGGTCTCGCTGCCGTGGAAACCGTTATGGGCAAAAGCGATTTTGCCATTTCCGTCGATCAGGAAGGAACTCGGCATATCGGAAACGTCGGCCTGCGAGACGAGGGTGTGCATGGCATCACGGACGACGCAAAACGATACGGAATGGTATTGCAAGAAGTGCTCCATGTTCGCCTTTTGGTCGTCCTCATTGACGGCGACAATGATCAAGCCGCGCGGACCGTAGGTCTTATTCAGTTGCTGCATGGTGGGAAACGATTGGGCGCAAGGCCCGCACCATGAAGCCCAAAAATCAACCAGGACGACATTGGTTTTCGAAAGCGCCGGCAGATTTCCTTCCAGCTTAAACGTTCCCAAATCCGGAAATTGTTGCCCGACTTTGATCTCCGCCCTGGCTGTCGGAATGCCGCAGCAGATCAACAGGATGGCCAGGAGACCAATCGCTTTAATTCGTGGCATATGCATAAAAATTTCGCGTCAGGACGCGGTTCCTCGTCGTTGTGATGGCGCCTTCGGCCCCCGGGCAGGACTGAATGAGGTCCAGACCTTCCTGCGGGCCGAGAATAAATGCCGCGGTTGACAAAATTCCCGCCAGTGTGCAGTACGGAGCAATGATGGAAACTGCGAGACAGCCATTGTTTACCGGGTACCCGTCACGGGAATCAATGATGTGCCCGTATCGCCGGTCGCCGACGATGAAGTTCCGGACATAATCCCCGGAGGTAGCGACAGCATGGTCATCAACCAACACGCCGGTCCAGCATTCACCGGGGCGATTGGGATCTTCCAGGCCGACATTCCATTTGGCGCGACCCGGCGGCTGGCCATGCACGCGGATATCCTGGCCGAAATCAACGAGCAGATTGGCAATTCCGCGATCCACTCCCATGGCGAGCACGCGATCCACGGCGAATTCCTTGCCGAGGCCGCCGAGGTCCAGGCACATGCCTTCGCGCGGCAGGAAGATGGCGCCTTTGCGACGCTGAACTTTATTCCATCCCACTAGTTCCCGGTTCACGGCGACAGTCGCCTCTGACGGAAGAGATCCCGGCCGGGACTTCCAATTCCAAAGCCGGATCAACGGCAGGGAAGTCGGGTCAAACACGCGGCGCGTCAGGAAAAACATTTCGCCACAGAGATTAAACAGCGCGTCGGTTTCCGGGTCCACTTCCACCCAGTCCCGGCCCGCCGCGGCGTTGATGCGTCCAATGAGGCTGTCGGTGATAAATCGCGAATATTGCGCCTCAAACCACGCGACCCAATGCAATACGTCCTGCTGAAAGCTTTCAGCCAACGCAGAATTAGTGGAAAGAAAGTTGACCCGGCAATGCGTATTCATCGCATGAAAGGAAAGCTGGTAAAAACCGGCCGACGCCTGACACCGGCGTGACTGCTGAAGCCGGCTGTAGACCATTGGAAATGAATTAGGTAAAACGGTCGTCATGCTCGTGATTACCTAAAAAAATATTCGTCCTTCGAACGAGAATACATTTGCCGAGGGATACGCGCTTTGCGATGTGATTCCGTCCAGCCCCCGCATTATATAACGGGAATAAGCTAAATCAAGATAAAATTGCTTGATCACCTTGTAAGTCAAATCCACAGAGATGTTAAAGGATTCAAACCGTGAAAGCCTGTAATCAGACGAGTAATAAGGAGGCAGATTGTCGTAATCCGGCACCAGAACATAATAAAAACTCGCCGCAGTCTGCCGGTAATACCTTAATCCAGGGCTAAGGACAAGATGCCGGCCCAGATTCTGGTGCCATGTGCCTTCAAAGGTGTTGCCGAAAATACCGTAGGAATCATGAAAGAAGCGGTAGCTCAACTCGGCGCTCCCGTCCAGGGGACTGATAAATTGCGTGTAGCGGATATAAAAGATTTCCTTGGTCCGGTTGCGTGGGCGATTTTCCGGTATCAGGGCGGCGTCCTGGGGATTGTATTGCAGGAAATTTAGCAACGGCATCACCCCGCGATACGGGTCGGAAAGGTACCCGTGTTCGTCACCGAACGTAAAATCAGCTTCGAGATATGACTTCGGTCCCAGTAACTGGTTGATTCCCGCTAGAAATTCAGTGCCGTCCTTGGATTGCCAGTTCACGAGCGTATCGTCCCGCACCGAGTCGATATTCTGTGACCAGCTAAAATCCAAAATGGTGTTTTTTTGATTTAATTCGGCCTGGTAAGGTATAAGCCTCGTACGGATTCGGATAGCCGGCAAATAATCCGGATTGATACAGCGCGAGGTTACTGGGGTTGTTGATGGCCGCCTGGAACAGTTGCGAATAGGCCTGGTTATAGTAGTTGCTAAAGGTTGCAAACGGCCATTGTGACTGCGGCGGCGCGCCGGTCGGTGTGGCCCCGGAAATGGCGTCTCTTACCAACTGCCCGTTTACCCGCACATGATCGTTCAGCCCGATGTCCCACCCGACGCTGTCGGTCGTAATGCTCATCCGATCGTCGTCTTCCTGGTATAACTCGTGGCGAAAGCCCGTGTAATCCTCGTCCTGCGCGAGGAGCGGATTTGTTTTGAAGAGGATGCCGATGCTGACCCAGGCCACGACCTGGATGCGTCCCAACTTTAAAAGCCGGTTCAGCATAATTTTTAAGCGAATGAAAGCGGAATCCGATTT
>DASYZW010000145.1:0-3951 GCA_035945915.1 Verrucomicrobiia bacterium
GAACCGGAGGCGCTGCGGGAAGCGGCGTAAATGGCGGCGCGCGGGGCGCCCCGGCGCCCGGTGGCGCCCCCTCAATGCCTTCCCCAGCCCCGGGAACGCCTCAAAATCCCAACTATCCGAACAATCCCAATTTCCCAAATAACCAAAACCGGCCAACCAATCCCAACATGCCCAATGAAAACATACAGGGCAATCAAACCATGCCGGGAAACCGGAATAGCTTTGATCGCAATAACAGAAACGGCACCCGCAGTACGGGACCCCGCAACGGAAATTCGCTGTATTGGACTCAGCCTCGGGTCAATCAACCGAATGCCAATCCATCGGCGCAGAATCCGAATAATCCTAATTCAACGCCGCCGACAACGACGACACCTCCGAACGGCCAGAATGCGCCGGCTGCCCCACCCAGCGGGCAAAACGCTCCTGCCGCTCCACCGAGCAGCCAAAATGCGCCCCCTGGTAATGGCCAGGCGCCGCCGCCCAGCAGTTCGGCTGATCAACCAGTAGGCTGATCTGCTGCGTCCGTAAGGCGGAAAGCCTTCACCTTCACGGCAGATTGTCAGGTGGCTGCCACGGATGACGTGAATACAAAATACATTATCTCAATCACGGCGATCCTGGCAGTCATTCACTGCCTTTTCGCCGGGAGTGCGCTGCCTGCTCCGCAGGCACGCGTTGCTCCGCAAGCTCCGGTGGCTGCGGCTCCGATTGCGCCGACAGCCGGTTCGGCGCCGGTGGGGGGGATGAATACTGCTCCCGTTGCACCATTGGCTCCGATTGCAAACTCGCCAATCGCGCCGCTCGCCCCTGTCGCGCCCGCCCCGGCGCAAAGCCTCAATCCCAACTTTCAAGTATATCCAAACGGCTCCACTTACGGTTCCAATGGCGCCTATTTTCCCAATGGCGTCCCCGCCGCTTATTTTCGGAACACAAATTCAATTTCCTGGGCGACGAATCCTCCGTACGGAAACCCTGTGCTCGGGTATACGAACAATACAATCCGCACCATGGTTCCTTACCAGGGCATCGCGCCAGTGACAAACTCATTACCGCAATTTCAACAGTAACAATCCGCAAATCACGCTATGAAACAAAGGCACCAAACTCGTTCAGCCGGCCGGTCAAATCGTTCGCGTTCCCGCCACGGCCGGATCCGGTATGCAGTCGTGGGCCTGGGCCATATCGCCCAGAATGCCATTCTTCCCGCGTTTGCCCACGCTCAGGATAATTCGGAATTGGTTGCGCTTGTTTCCAACGATCAGACAAAACTCCGCGCTTTGTCGCGGGAATACGGTGTGGAAAATTGCTTTTCTTACGATGATTTCGGGATGTGTTTGCACAGCGGCGCGATCGACGCGGTCTATATCGCGCTGCCGAACAATATGCATGCCGAGTATTGCGTCCGCGCCGCGCAAGCCGGCGTCCATGTTCTCTGTGAAAAACCCCTTGCTACGACCGAGGAAGAATGTCAGGACATTATCAGAAACTGCGCTGACAGTGATGTAAAACTCATGACCGCCTATCGGCTCCACTTCGAACAGGGAAACCTGGAGGCGATGGAAATCGTGCGGTCGGGCAAAATCGGCGATCCGCGGATCTTTAATTCTGTGTTCACGATGCAAGTCAGTCCCGGAAACATCCGCACCAAAGAGCGATACGCCGGAGGCACGCTTTATGATATTGGAATTTATTGCATCAACGCGGCGCGCTATCTGTTCAGCGATGAGCCGGTCGAGGGATTTTGCTTTTCGGCCGCAGGCGCCGATCCGCGCTTTCGAAAAGTCGAGGAAATGACGGCGGCGATCATGCGATTCCCGGGAGAACGGCTTGCCGGGTTTACGGCCAGTTTCGGCGCGGAAGATACGGCGGATTTCGAAGTAATTGGGACGAAAGGCAAATTGCGTGTGATTCAGGCCTATGAGTATTCGGTGCCGGCCATCCTCGAGCTAACAGTTGAGGGCCGGACCCATCGAAAATGCTGCGAGCTTCGGGACCAGTTCGGGCCGGAACTCCTCTATTTTTCAAATTGCATTCTCAACAATATTGAGCCTGAACCTTCCGGAGTGGAAGGATTGAGAGACGTGAGTATTATTCGTTCTCTTTACGACTCAGTTCACACAGGCGGTCCGGTTAAATTTAAAACGATTAAACGTCGCCGACATCCGGACAGGAGACAGGAAATTCACTGTCCTCCTGTGAAGAACCCGCGTCTTGTCCGGGTGCAGTCGCCTTCTGATTGACGCGCCGAAATCCGCCCATCTGCTTAGGCTGAGGGTCTGCCTGCTTTCCCCGCGGGGGAAATTTTTCAATAACGAACTCCAATCTTTGTTGTATAGTAAGGGAGGCATCCGCCGCCTTTTCCCTTTCAGGGGCGGGTTAAAGTCCTCATCTGGACATTGTCCCGGGCGGGCCGCGCCTTGAGTTTTAGCTTTAATACAGGTAGTCTGGAATTTTTGTGAGTTCTGAAATCGTATTCGGTCTTGAAAGCGCGGCATGGCCGGCACTGCTGGTGGACGCGCGCGGCGCCATTGTGTTGGCAAATACTTCTGCATCAACAACCTTTGGCGAGACCGTTAACGGCAAGAACCCGCCTTTGGCCTCGGTCTGGTCGTCGCAAAACGGCGAAACGGTCGAACAATTTTTCTCCCATTGCGAAAAATCGGCGACTGGCACGGTGCCGTTGAAATTTCAGACGGCTGGAGGCAAGGTCGCCGACTTTTCCGCCTCCGTTTGCCCGTTCAACCGCGAGGGCCGCAAATGGTTCGTATTACAGTTGTTCCCTGTTCCCGTTCCGGAGCCGGCGCCTCCGCCTCAGCCAGCGCCATCTTCGCCATCTGCCGAAGTTGCCCTGGAGCCGGCAAAAAATGCTAATAAAGAAGCCAATTCCGATTCGCTGATTCATAAACAAAAACTCGACTGCGCCTTGCAATTGGCCCGCACCGTTTCTTTGGACTTTAACAACGTACTCACCAGCGTGCTGGGGCATGCGTCGCTGCTGTTGAGCAAGGCTGAGCCGGGGCATCCGTGGCGGCACTCGCTGATGGAAGTGGAAAAATCCGCGGCGCGCGCCGCTGAAATCTCCAACGAACTTGCCGTCTTCAGCCAGCAGGAAAAGCAAGGCCGGCGCATTTCACCGGGCAATTTAAATGCCGTTGCCGCGCGATGCGTGGAGTTTTTTAAAAATACGCACGGCAACAAAGTCGCCTGGACCGTCACCCTGGAGAAAGAACTGTTCGCTTCCCGCTTCGACGAAGCGAAAATGCAGCAGGCGCTGACGAAGATTCTGGAAAACGCCGTCGAAGCCCTGAACGGTAACGGCCAGGTCCGTGTCCTTACGCGTAATGTGGAGCTGACAACGTCCACCCAGGACCGGAATGCGAAACTGACGGCCGGCGCGTATGTGTGCATTGAGATATCGGACAACGGTTCAGGGATTGAGCCCGCGAATCTGTCCCGCGTATTCGAACCTTTTTTTACCACCAAAAAACCGCCGCACCGTGGCTTGGGACTGGCATTGGTTTATGGCATTGTGACCAATCACGGTGGCAGCGTCGCTATTTCCAGCGACCCCGGCGCCGGCGCCGCCGCGAGGGTGTATCTGCCGGCGGAGAAGCAGTTGGCCAGCCAAGGCTCCATGCCCGAGTCCGACCTGCATGGGAGTGAAACAATTCTGGTCGTGGACGATGAAAGCATGCTTTTGACAATGGCCGAGACCATATTCGGAGATTACGGCTACAAGGTGTTGACTGCCGGCAATGGGCAAAAGGCTCTCGCGATGCTCTCACGCAGCGATGTTAAAGTGGATTTGCTCGTGACGGATCTCGTGATGCCGGCGATGAGCGGGCGCGAGCTAATTGAGCGAGCAAGGCAGCTTCAGCCGGAAATTAAAGTGGTTTGCATGAGCGGCTGCGTGCTTTCGCCCGAACAGCAAGTCGGCCTGGCTTATTT